>JAJQGQ010000233.1 GCA_021200395.1 Erysipelotrichaceae bacterium | reverse complement strand
ATATAATTATATCATGAATTTTATTAATCTCCTATAAATAAAAAACTTACAACATTAATAAAACATTAAGATTTTTTTTCTTTATACTTTCTTAATATCTTTTCATGTTTCACTAACAAATTCTTTATAAATTCACTGTTATGATGAAATTAGATAAGGGGATGAGAATATGGAAGATATCGCAATGGCTTTTGTATTTATTCTAACACTCGTTATAGGTGATGTAATTATGAAAATGACTGATGATTATCTTAATAATAATAGAGGGGATGATGATCAACGAATGTAGTTGAAGTTAATAAGCATCAAAAAAAGAAACAATATTCTACAGTTAGAAGAATAGCGTTTAGTTTTTTAGCTGTTATATTTGTTGGTTCTATTTTATTATCGTTATCTTTTTCTAATAAAAATAATGATGTTTCCTATATTGATCATCTATTTATTGCGGTGAGTGCCACTTGTGTGACAGGTTTAGTGCCGTTTTGTGTAGTGGAACAATATACTTTAATTGGTCAAATCATTATATTAATACTTATACAAATCGGTGGTTTAGGTTTTTTAACATTAATGAATTTAACATTAGTGTTATTAAAAAGAAAATTGACTTATGAAAGTAAGATGCTTATGCAAGAAGCATTGAATCAAAATAGTGTTTCAAATATTGCTGGTTATATGAAACAGGTTATTCAATATACTATATTTTTTGAATTAACTGGTGCTATTTTGTTATCAATTCAATTTATTGGTGAATTTGGTTTATTAAAAGGGATTTATTATGGATTGTTTCATAGCGTATCGGCATTCTGTAATGCAGGATTTGATTTATTAGGTAGTAGTTCTTTAATCAACTATCAAAATAATATTTTAGTAAATATAGTGATTATAGGATTAATTATTGCAGGTGGCTTAGGATTTGTAGTCTGGGTTGATTTAACAGATTGTTTTAAGAAACATAAGAGAAAACTTTATAAGTATTTATCACTTCATAGTAAGATTGTCTTAATTATGACAGGAAGTTTGTTACTCATTGGTACTGTTGGTTTCTTTTTATTAGAATATGATAATCCTAATACAATTGGAAATATGTCAATAGGTTATAAATTACTCACGAGTTTCTTTCAATCGACAACGCTTAGAACCGCTGGTTTTTGCACGATAGATATGTATTCTTTATATAATCCTACAAAATTATTATGTAGTATGTTGATGTTTGTAGGTGGTTCTCCTGCAGGTACTGCAGGTGGTATGAAAACCACAACACTCATGATTATGATTTTATATATTCGTACATTATTATTAGGACATAATCATTTAACAATTATGGATAGAACAATATCAGATCAATTAGCTAAGAAATCATTAACAATAGCACTTATTAGTTTCTTTATTTCTTTGGCTGGTTTGTTTCTGTTATCAATCAGTGAGTCAGGAGATTTTATTAATTTAATGTTTGAAGTCTATTCAGCTTTTGGGACAGTTGGTTTAAGTGCTAATGTAACAAGTAGTCTGACATATTTTGGTAAAATTATTATTATGATACTCATGTATACAGGTCGTATTGGTCCTTTAACAATGTTATTAGTATTTACCCAACGTTACCATCAAAATAAAAGAAAGGAAATGACGTATCCTAACGGAGAAGTCTTATTAGGTTAATGATATGAAAAAGAAACAGTTTGTCGTATTAGGTTTAGGTGTATTTGGCGAAACAATCGTGAAAACATTATCTGATTATGGTCATACAGTGATTGCGATTGATAATAATGAGGAACATGTGGATAGTGTTGCTGAATATGCAACAAGAGCTATTATTGGTGATGTGACAGATGAAGAGTTTTTAAGAGAGTGTGGCATTGAGGAGTTTGATGTGGGTATTGTCGCTATTGGTAATCATTTAGAAGAAAGCTTATTGGCTGTTATTAATCTCAAAGAAATTGGTATACCATATATTATTGCCAAAGCTAAGAACGAACGTTTTCAAAGTATCTTAGAAAATTTAGGAGCGACACGTGTCATTCGTCCTGAAAAAGAAATGGGTGTTAGAATAGCGAGACAATTATTAAGAAAGAATATTGCTGATTTGGTAGAAATAGATGATAATAACTGTATTGTAGAAATGACTGTACCTGTTTCCTGGGTTGGACATAAGATTATCCATTTAAATTTAAGACATAAATATAATATTAATTTATTAGGTAAAAGAAATTTAAATACGAATGACTTAGAATTAGGCATTGATCCTCAATATGTGATTAAGCCTAATGATCGTTTCTTAATGGTTGCTGAAACGAAAAAGATAGAAGATTTTGACTTTTCACTTAGAGTCTAATACAAATATATTTTTTAATGAATGATTTATAAATAATCCTTGTCCATTTTTAGATGATTATAGTATAATCGTGTAGGGTGAGGAGAAATGGAAAAAGATTTAACACAAGGGAATACATTGAAATTAATTATTCAATTTTGTATTCCTTTAATTGGTGGCGCTTTATTTCAACAGTTTTATAATATTGTAGATACAATGATTGTTGGACAATTTGTAGGAGTGGATGCTTTAGCTGCAGTTGGAGCAACTGGTTCACTTAACTTTTTGGTTATTGGTTTTACTTTAGGTTTAACCAACGGCTTTGGTATTCCCATTGCTCAGGCATTTGGTGCTAAGAAACACAATCTTGTGCTTAATACTATTACCAATGCTGTTTATTTATGTATCGCTTTTGCGATTGTTTTAACAACACTAATGCATTTTACAACTTATAATATCTTAGAAATTATGCAAACACCAAGTAATATTATGCAGGATTCTTATAATTATATTATTATTATTTTTTATGGTTTGACTTGTACTTTAGCGTATAATATTTTAGCAAGTATTTCGAGAGCTCTAGGAGATAGTCAAACACCATTAAAGTTTTTGATTTTATCTTCAGTTTTAAATATCTTTTTAGATTTATTTATGATTATTAATTTACATATGGGTGTAAGAGGTGCTGCAATAGCAACTATATTTTCACAAGGTGTTTCTGCCGTATTATGTTTTATATATATGTGGCATAAGTATCCTAATTTACGTTTTAATAAAGGGACAAGAAAAATTCGTATACCTATTGTTTTAAATTTATTGAAGATAGCTTTACCAATGGCTTTACAATATTCAATTACTGCAGTGGGAACTGTTATCTTACAAACAGCTGTTAACTCATTAGGTTCAGCAAAAGTAGCAGCTATTGCAGCTGGACAAAAACTCCAAATGTTCTTTACCCAACCAATGGATATGTTGGGAGCAACGATGGCCACTTTCTGTGGACAAAATTTTGGAGCCAAAAAATATGATCGTATTTTTAAAGGTATCAAGGAATCTATGATTATGGTTGTTATATATGCAGTATTAGCTTTTGTATTTATGTATTTCTGTGGTAAGTATTTAGCTTTGTTATTTGTAGATAGTAGCGAAACTGGAATTATTGCTGATACGCAAAGTTTCTTAGTAATTAATAGTACTTTCTATTTTGTTTTAGGTATATTATTTGTATCAAGAAATATTATTCAAGGTTTGGGCAAATCTGCTTTAACCATGCTTGCAGGTGCAGCAGAACTCATTGCCAGAAGTGTTATAGCTTTGATATTTGTTAATTATTGGGGCTTTAATGCTATCCTTTCTGCTAATCCAATTGCTTGGTTTGCCGCTGTTGTTATTTTAATACCTACATTATTAATAATGATGAAAAATATTAAAAAAGAAAGCTTAGAGACGATATAAGATCCACTTTTGTGGATCTTTTACTTTATCATATCTCTAACTTCCATTAATATCTTACCCAAGTGATTTTGACCTTTGCCTTTGCATTCGCCCCAATAATAATCATTCCAAGTATTCCCTTCAATAAGAATAGCATCTTTAGTATTTAAGAGTTTTTCTTTTAAGATTGGATCATGAAACTTAATCATAATTAATTCCTTCATAATATCAAGTTTCACATCTTCCCAATCACTTCGTAATGTTACCTTTCTACCTGCTCTTTTAGCTTCAGTAGGTGTATCTAACAATGATATTTTTAATCTTTCATCATTATCTAAAGTTTTAAGAGCCTGAAAAGCATGTTCTACTGTAGGATATATAATACCTTCATATTCAATATCCACTCTATAAAAATTACTCAAAAAATCATATTCATCTCTAAAACGATTAATTTCCATCACAATCCCTCCTGCCAATATCATTGAATATATAAAAAAACAATGGAAAGAAAAAGAAGAATAACTCTTCTTAAACTCTAATATCTTTCGATGGTATACTACCATCATTTTTTAAACCACTAAATTTACTATATTCCTTATTAAAAACAAAATGAATATCAGCTAAAGCACCATTACGATGCTTCGCAACAATTAAATCAGTTAAACCTTGTGTTTCCTCTTCCTTAGAAGGATCTTGATAATCTCCACGATGAATAAAAGCCACTATATCGGCATCTTGTTCAATAGCTCCAGATTCTCTTAAATCTGATAAAACAGGTCTTTTACTTTCTCTTTTTTCAATAGAACGTGATAACTGACTTAAAGCTATAACAGGAACTTCTAACTCTCTGGCAATCATTTTTAATTGTCTAGAAATATCTGAAACTTCTTGTTGTCTTGATTCACGACTATTTCCTGAACCTGAAATCAATTGTAAATAATCTATCACTACCAATTTTAAACCATGATCCCTTTTAAGTCTTCGACACTTAGCAGCAATTTCTCCTACACGAATACCAGGAGAATCATCAATATATAAATTACATTTTGCGACTTTATCAGCTGCCGCATAATATTTTTCATTATTTTCTTTTAAAATACTTCCTGATCTTAACGATGATGCATTTAAGCTACCTGCCATACAAATAATACGTTGTATTAATTGTTCTGATGGCATTTCTAATGAAAAAACAGCAACTGCTTCATCAGATTTCTGTGACACATTATAAGCAATATTAAGGGCAAAGGCTGTTTTACCAACAGAAGGTCTAGCAGCAATAATAATCAAATCTCCTTTTTGAAAACCTGATGTTAGATTATCTAAATCACTATAACCTGTTTTAACACCTGTAATATGATTATCAGCTTGTTGTAATTTCACCAATCTATCTGTTACATTTCGAACAACTGTATTAACATCCTGGAATTCACCAGCATTTCTATCTCTAGTGACATTTAAAAAATCTTTTTCAGCTTGATCAATAAAATCATTAATGTTTTCTATTTCACCATAAGATTTATCTATAATATCTGATGATTGCTGAATCAATCTTCTAAGTAATGACTTTTCATGAAGTCTCTTTAAATAATATTCACTATGAGCTATCGTAGGAACAGATTCACTCAATTGTAATAAATATTCAACGCCACCAACTTTATCCAATAAATTCTTATCCATCAAATAAGATGTTAATGTTGTGACATCAACAGGATTACGCTGATTATTGATGCTTTGCATGGCTTCAAAAAGTATACGATGGCTATCTAAATAAAAGTCATCTTTTGATGCTGATGTTAAGATTGTTTGACAAGTAGGACCAGATATAAGCATAGAACCTAATAATGAACGTTCTGCTTCTATATCATGGGGATATTCTCTAGCCATCTTTTTACCTCCTTATTTTTCAGTCGTGTGTACTCTTATTGTAGCAATAACACCTTTATATAATTCAACTTTTAAATTTGTATAACCTAATGATTGAATGCGAAATGCATCAATGAATTTTCTTTTATCAACTTTAATTTGATAATCCTTTAATAATTTTTCACATATATTTTTAGTAGAGATGCTACCAAAAGTCTTACCATCTTTACCTGAAGACAATTGAAATTCCAAAACAATACCTTCTAAAGTTTTCTTTAACTCTTCAGCTTCTAATTTCTTTTGTTTTTCCATTTCAATTTGTTGTTGCTTTTCTTTAGCCACTATTTCTTTACCATGTTCGGTTGCTAAAACAGCTAACTTATTCTTAATCAAATAATTCTGTCCGTAACCATCTGCAACCTTTACAATTTCACCTTTTTTACCTACTTTATTAACATCTTTTAACAATATCACTTTCATTTTACCCACCTCACGCTAAATAATCATCCAAAGTATTTTCTAATATCTCAATAACTTCTTTAACACTCTTATTCTCAAAAGATGTAGCAGCCATACCAAAATGGCCTCCTCCACCCATTTCTTCCATAATAACCTGAACATTAATATCCTTGCTACTACGTGCACTCACAGCTACCTGAGTTTTTGATACACGTCCAACAGTAAATGTTGCCTTAATACCACTGACTTCTAATAAGGCATTACTAGCCCTTGCTAACATACTACGTTGATATTCTTCGTCATCTCTACCATAAGTAATAAGAATATAAT
>JAJQGQ010000218.1 GCA_021200395.1 Erysipelotrichaceae bacterium | reverse complement strand
TCTAATTTGATAATTAAAATCTTTGCAACCCCAAATTATTTTGAATTACCTTTATATACTATTCAGCAATACCCATTTTTTCTTTAACAGCAGCTTGAGCAGCAGCAAGTCTTGCCAAAGGTACACGGAATGGAGAGCATGATACATAGTCTAATCCAGCTCTATGGCAGAATTCTACAGAACTTGCTTCACCACCATGTTCACCACAGATACCTAAATGGATATCAGGACGAGTTGCTTTACCTTTTTCAGCAGCCATCTTAACTAATTGACCAACACCTTCTTGATCTAACTTAGCAAATGGATCTGATTCGAAGATTTGTTTGTTATAGTAATCTTCTAAGAACTTAGCAGCATCATCACGGCTGAAACCGTAAGTCATTTGAGTTAAGTCATTAGTACCGAAACTAAAGAATTCAGCTTCTTCAGCAATCTTATCAGCTGTTAATGCAGCTCTTGGAATTTCAATCATAGTACCAACTTTATATTGTAAATCTACACCAGCTTCAGCAATTACTTTATCAGCTGTTTTAGTTACAAAACTCTTAACATATTTTAATTCCTTAACATCTCCAACTAATGGAATCATGATTTCAGGAACAACATTTAAACCATCTTCTTGGTTAACTTCGATAGCAGCTTCAATAACAGCTCTTGTTTGCATTTCAGCGATTTCAGGATATGTTACTGATAAACGGCATCCTCTGTGACCCATCATTGGGTTGAATTCTTTTAATGATTCAACACGAGCTTTTAAAGCTTCAAAAGTCATACCTAAGCTTTCTGCTAATGGTTTGATTTCTTCATCAGTATGAGGTAAGAATTCATGTAAAGGTGGATCTAAGAAACGGATTGTTACTGAATAACCTTCCATAGCTTTGAATAATTCTTTAAAGTCAGATTTTTGATAAGGCATAATCTTTTCCAAAGCTTCTTTTCTTGTTTCTACATCTTCAGCAGTAATCATACGTCTAAAGTTGAAGATTCTTTCTTCATCAAAGAACATATGTTCTGTTCTACATAAACCGATACCTTCAGCACCGAATTTACGAGCTTGTTTAGCATCTCTTGGGTTATCAGCATTAGCACGTACTTTTAATTTACGAGCCTTATCTGCCCATCCCATAAATGTTTCAAAATCACCACTAATTGATGAATCAACAGTCTTAATTTGTTCACCATAAACATCACCTGTGCTACCATTTAATGACATATAGTCACCTTCATGATATTCTTTTCCATCTGGAGTTGTTAATACTTTAGCTTCTTCATCAATCTTTAAAGCACCACATCCAGATACACAGCAAGTACCCATACCTCTAGCTACTACAGCAGCATGAGAAGTCATACCACCACGTACAGTTAAGATACCATGAGCAACGTTCATACCTTCAATATCTTCTGGAGAAGTTTCAAGACGAACTAATAAGATGTCTTGTACACCATTTTTACTAGCATTTAAAGCATCTTCAGCTGTGAAATAAATATGACCAGTAGCAGCACCTGGAGATGCAGCTAAACCAGTAGCAACAACTTTAGCAGCCTTTAATGCATCAGCATCAAAGTTAGGGTGTAATAATTGATCTAATTGTTTTGGTTCAACTCTTAATAAAGCTTCTTCTTCGCTAATCATACCTTCATTAACTAAATCAATGGCAACCTTTAAGGCAGCTTGTGCAGTTCTCTTACCATTACGAGTTTGTAACATGAATAATTTACCATCTTCGATAGTGAATTCCATATCTTGCATATCTCTATAATGATCTTCAAGAGTTTTATTGATTTTAACGAATTGATCATAACAATCAGGTAAA
Source organism: Erysipelotrichaceae bacterium (assembly GCA_021200395.1). GTDB lineage: Bacteria > Bacillota_I > Bacilli_A > Erysipelotrichales > Coprobacillaceae > JAJQDJ01. Next base: position 4,590 of record JAJQGQ010000218.1, on the reverse strand, counting down.
ATATCTTTTAATGTATCAATTGGTTGAGGTGTACGAATACCAGCAACAACGTCTTCACCTTGTGCATTCATTAAGTATTCACCATAAAGTTTCTTTTCACCAGTTGCAGGGTTTCTTGTGAACGCAACACCTGTTCCTGAAGTATCTCCACGGTTACCATAAACCATTTCTTGTACGTTTACAGCTGTTCCCCAGCTACTTGGAATATCATTCATACGTCTATAAGAAATAGCACGATCATTGTTCCAAGAACCAAATACAGCTTTAACAGCTTCCATTAATTGTTCACGTGGATCTTGTGGGAAATCTACACCAGCAATTGCTTTATATTCACTCTTATAGATTTCAACAACTTCCATTAAATCTTCAGCTGTTAATTCAGTGTCATATTGAACACCTTTTTCTTCTTTAATAACATCAAATTTTCTTTCAAATGAACTCTTTGGATATCCTTTAACAACATCAGCGAACATTTGAATAAAACGACGATAGCTATCATATACAAAACGAGGATTGTTAGTTGTTTCAGCAAATCCTTTAGCAACTTCATCGTTCATACCTAAGTTTAATACGGTATCCATCATACCAGGCATAGAAGCTCTAGCTCCTGATCTTACAGAAACTAATAATGGATTTTTAGCATCTCCCATTGTTTTTCCTGTAATTTTTTCTAATTCTACTAGTTTTCCAGCAATTTCTTCTTCAATTTCTGGTGCGATAGTTTTACCATCTTCATAATATCTAGTACAAGCTTCAGTAGTAACAGTAAATCCTCTTGGTACTGGTAAGTCTAAGTTAGTCATTTCTGCAAGGTTTGCACCTTTACCACCAAGAAGGTTTCTCATGTCTTTATTACCTTCGCTAAATAGGTAGACATATTTCTTTGTCATTTAATTTTTCCTCCTTCATAACTACTTGAATCATTATACACAATGTAAGACTTCTTTTCAATAACAAAATTCATTTATTTTTAAAAAAAAGTGATTATAAGCTAATAATCACTTTGAATCAATCTTCACTATATTCTAATCTAACTCTTCTACCTTTGATCTTTTCATTATAACAATTTTCTACAACTTGTTCACTCATATTACTTTTAATACTTACAAAAGTAAATTTACGTTTAATAGAAATATCCCCAATATCACTACGTTTTACTTGTCCATATCGTTGTAAAAATTCAATAATATCTCTAACATTAATTTTATCCATTGAGCCAACACTTAAAAACAATCGATCTTCTTGATGATTATCCAACTGCTGATAATCAAATCCTACCCTTTCTTCATAAAGCATAGCCAACATACCAGCCATAACATCATTTTGCATAGACTTAGGAATATCTCTTAACAATCTTTTATAACTATCTAATTTACCTTTTAAGATACGATCTTGTACTTCAAATAATAAATCTTTAGATTTTTGTTCGAATATTTCATCATTAGTTGGAATTTTTAATTCTTCCACTTTACTATTTGTTTTTCTAGCAATACTTTCTAAAAATCGCTTTTCTTTATTAGTCACAATACTATAAGCAATACCTTTTTTATTAGCACGACCTGTTCTACCTATACGATGAATATATAGTTCATCTTCTTGTGGTAATTCATAATTAATGACATATCCAATATCTTCGACATCAATACCTCTAGCTGCTACATCAGTAGCTACTAAATATTGAACAGTCCCGTTTTTAAATCGTTTCAACGTATTAATACGTTGCGGTTGTGATAAATCACCATGCAAAGCTTCAACATTATAATGTTTTTGATTCATAGAAGCAACAACTTCATCAACACTTCTTTTGGTTTTACAAAAAATAAGTGTACGTTGCGTTTCTCTAGAATCTATAATACGACATAATGTTTCAAATCTTTGATTTTGTGTTGTTACAAAGTAATATTGTGAAACAGTTGTAGCAGTCATTGTTTTGGCTTTTATTTGTATCATTTTATAATCAAATTGCATATATTGACTTGCTATCTTTTTGATTTCACTAGGCATAGTTGCCGAAAATAAAGCCATTTGTTTATCACTAGGTGTTTTATCAAGGATATTTTCAATATCTTCAATAAATCCCATATTCAACATTTCATCTGCTTCATCCAACACCATCCATGAAATATTTTCAATATTTAAGGCCTTACGATGCATTAAGTCCAAAACTCGACCAGGAGTTCCAACAACAATATCAACACCTTTATTTAAACCACGCATCTGCATACTAATATCACTACCACCATAAACACATATCGTTTTAAAATGTGTATATTTGCCAATACGTTTTAACTCATCCTCTATTTGCATAGCTAATTCCCTTGTAGGAGATAATATTAATGCTTGGATATGTTTAACATCATTATTTAAAGTTGATAATATAACACTACCAAAAGCCAAAGTTTTTCCTGTGCCTGTTTGTGCTTGTCCTATAATATCTCTACCAGTCATTAATAATGGAATAGCTTTTTGTTGAATAGGTGTTGGTTTCGTAAAACCCATTGCCTCTATTCCTTTTAATACTTCATTTGATAATTCTAATTCATTAAATGTCATATCATCAACCTCCCAAAGCAAAGTGATATTAACATATCAATTTTTAAAATACAAGATTTATTTTTTAGATAAAATATAAGGTCTTACCTGACTTAAAAAATATAAAGAACCTGTAATAAAAACAACACCATCATGATAAAAAGCTTTGTCAATCGCTTTATGCCAATCTTTTTCTATTTTAACAGGAAAATCTTCAGCAAGCTTTTGGGCACTTTGGGCACGATAATGATCAAATTCACAGATTGTGACATCATCTGTAAGTTTTAATAATAGTTCGATCATAGCATGCGTATCTTTATCACGTAAAGCTGAAAAAATGACTTTAATGTTTGTATAATATTGAGCAGATTCATAAAAAGCCTGCATTCCTTCCTTATTATGTGCACCATCAATGATCATAAGTGGTTTTTCATTGACAGTTTCAAAACGCCCCAACCATGTTGCTTGATATAAGCCTTTTAATAGATTTTCATCAGATAAATGAATATAACCATTATTTCTTAAATATAATAAAATATCTAAGGCAAGAGCACTATTTTGAGCTTGATAAAGCGCAGATGTGTTTAAAGATACATGATAATTCTTATAATCATATAGAACATGATTGTGATCTAAATGAATATTTTGAATCGGTTCCAATCTTAATAAGTCACTATGATGCTTCTCACATATCTTTTGAAAAACATGAATACATTCTACTTTATTTTCACCAGTTATAAAAGGAACATTATCTTTAATAATACCCCCTTTAGTTTGCGCAATCTTTTCATATGTATCGCCTAAATATTCGGTATGGTCTAAACCAATATTCGTATTTACCGCAATCATAGGTGTAATAATATTCGTTGCATCCAACTCCCCACCTAAACCGACTTCAAACAAAGCATAATCAACATGTTGAGAAATAAAATACATAATAGCAATAAAAACTTCTATTTCAAACATCGATAGCTCATAATCCAACCATAATTGCATATATCTATTTGCATATTGAATAATCATTTGTTCATCAATAGAAACATCATTAATACGCATAATATCCAAACGACTAACAAGGGCAGGTGAAGTAAAGGTAGCAACCTTATAACCTTCCATCTGTAAAACTGAAGACAAATAATTTGTTGTTGATCCTTTACCATTGGTGCCACCTATATGTACACATTTAAGCAACAGTTGAGGATTAACCATATCATTCATAAAATTCTTAAAGTGAGTTAAAGCATAAACACGGCTTTTTTGTGAAGCAATAAAATTTTGAACCTGTTCATAGCTTTTAAATGTTTTATCACAATTACAATGAAAAATATCATTATCATCAACCTTTGCAAAACCTAAATGTTCAAAGAATGGATGATGCTTAACAATCAAATCGTTTAATACATATTTCTTAGTCAATTCAACCAATTGACTACCAATACCTCTATATCGATACTTCTCATCAATATATAAATAATCTATACGATATAAATCATAAATACCTATATAACCAACCAAAGATTCATCAAAAGCCCCAAGCATAATTAAATAACCTTGTTCCATTTTCTTGATAACATCTTTAGTATCAATGTTATATATATTGATAATATCTTGTTTTGTCAATAATCTAAATTTCATACAACACCTCAAAGAAAAAACAGCCTAAGCTGCTCTCTAAATTTTCTCAAAACGATCAACATCAACCACAAAGACTGTAGCTCCTCCTACTAATACATCCACCATAATAGGTGTAAATATTTCACCCATTTCTGTAGGTGGAACCGTATGTTCCTTAACCACACGCTTTCTTGCATGGGCCTTAATAATATCTAATGCAGGATCGACCTTATCATCATTTGTCCCTATAAAAAATGTCGTATTCCCCTTTTTTAAAAATCCTCCTGAAGTGGCCATCTTAGTCACAAAGAATCCACCTTCAGTTAAAGCAGTCTGTACGGAAGAACTGTCATCGTTATTGACAATGGCAATAATTAACTTCATAGTCTCAACCTCCTTTACGAGTATATCTTACCACATAATTAAAATAAATACATCATTTTA
>JAJQGQ010000067.1 GCA_021200395.1 Erysipelotrichaceae bacterium | reverse complement strand
TTCAATAACTACATCATGCATATTTTGTCTTTGTATTTCTCGTTCTTCATCTTTGCCATCATAATACTTTGTTTGTAAATCCATTGCATGGTTATAACTGATATAACGATTTCTTGGATCACTAATAAATTCTAATTTTTTTGCCATAATATCCTTGACTATCTGACTTTTTCTGCTCATTTCGTAAATTAAATTTTGTACTTCACCTTTTAGAATATGTGAATTAGCTAATGTATAATCAACCATTTTTCTTTCACTCATATTATTTATTTCCTCCTCTAACTTTTCACTAACATAACCTAACTGAACAATTGTAGCATGTTGTTTACTATATTCATCAGGCCCTCTCTTTATATCACTCATACTATACTTTAAATCTTTAGTAACACTATCAATCATCAAATCTTTAGAAAATTTTCCATGATATCTTGTTTCATAAAACATCAAGGTATACATATCACGATATTGAGATTCATCATTACCAATATTATCACTATAAGCGAACATATTATGTAGATAAGATTCTATCTTAGGCAATAATTTAGAACTACTCATTTTTGTCTGGGGCTCGATATCTACAAGTATATAGTCATTGACTAAATACAATGCATCGAGAATCGTTGTTTTACCTTTTTTATGTTTTCTATTTAATTCACTTCTTAAAGGTACAATTTTATTAACTGCTATTCCTAAATACTCACTTATAAAAAACTTTAAAATACGTCTTGAAGTTTCATCGTTACCATTAATCATAAACTTAAATAATACATCATTAACAATCGGACATTCATATCCTTCTACATTTTCTTTTACATATTCTCTACGTTTTTTCTTACTCATATCCTTCATAACCAAATAATATTGTGGTTGTTTTAACATCATGGTAATCAGTTGATCAATTTCCTTATTTTGTGCCATCACTGATCACCTCTAACAACAAAAAGCTAGCATCTACTAATTTGAATTGCATATATAAACCTCCTTCATGAGTTCAAAATGAACCCTCCTATTATTTATATACGCGTAAAATTTTGAAATTTCTTTTTTTAAAGTGAAAAAAGTAGAATAAATTTTATTTCGATAACATTATAGCAAATTTTATTTCAAGATGCAATTGTTGCTATTTACAATAAGAAAATTTTAAAAAATATGGAATCAAAATGATTGAATTTTATTTTTTCGCTAAAAAGTTATTAATTATTTGCATAAATGAAAATGAGATTTCTTTAAGAAATCTCATTTAAAAACGCGTGTTGCTTCAATAGCTTTTAACCATCCTTGATAATATTTATCTCTTGTTGAAGCATCAATTTGAGGCTGATATCTTTTATCAATCATATGCATACGTGTGATATCATCTAAGCTTTCATAAAAGCCTACAGCTAAACCAGCTAAATAAGCAACTCCAAGAGCTGTTGTTTCAAAAACATGTGGTCTAACAATTTCAATATTAAGGATATCACTTTGAAATTGCATTAAAAAATTATTATTAGTAGCACCACCATCAACTGCTAAATGTTCAAGTTCAATATGTGCTTCTTTTTGCATAGTATCAATAACATCCTTGCTTTGATAAGCAATGGCCTCTAAGGCAGCTCTGACAATGTGATTTGGAGTTGTACCACGTGTTAACCCAAACATTGTTCCACGAACATCATTATCCCAATATGGTGTTCCTAAACCAACAAAAGCTGGAACTAAATAGACACCTTCATTATCTTTCAAAGTCATAGCCATTTCTTCGCTAACTGAAACATCATCAAATAAATGCATCCCATCACGTAGCCATTGCATAACACTACCACCAACAAATACCGAACCTTCTAAAGCATAAGTTACTTTACCATTCAATCCCCAGGCAATAGTCGTCAACAAGCCATTTTGAGATTGTACAGGTTTATCTGTATTCATCAAAACAAAACATCCTGTACCATATGTATTTTTAACATCGCCACTATGAAAACATGCCTGACCAAATAGCGAAGCTTGTTGATCTCCTGCAATACCACATATTGGTGCTTTAAAATGAATACCATCGATTAATGTTTCATCAGTATATCCATATATACATGATGAATCTTTAACTTCAGGTAACATTGATTTTGGAATATCAAATAATTTTAATAAATCATCATCCCATTTTAAATCATAAATATTATATAGTAAAGTTCGTGAAGCATTCGTATAATCTGTTATATGAACTTTACCACCTGTTAGTTTCCATACTAACCAACTATCAATAGTTCCACAAAGTAAATCATTAGGATCATCATCGACATGATCCAAAATCCAGCGAATCTTACTAGCCGAAAAATATGGATTTATTAATAGTCCTGTTTTTTCTTGAATATAAGAGGCATATCCTTTTTCAATCAAAGCATCACATATAGGTTGTGATTGTCTTGATTGCCATACAATTGCATGATAGACAGGTTCACCTGTATATTTATTCCAAACAACTGTTGTTTCACGTTGATTCGTAATACCTATACCTGCAATTTGTTCAGGTTTCACATTATTTTCAATAAATAAATGCTGTACTACCTCAATGACAGATTGCAAAATTTGTTTTGCATCATGTTCTACCCAACCTGGATGCGGAAAATATTGGGGAAATTCTCTTTGGGAAACAAAGCATAGTTGGCCTTGTTTATCAAAAAGAATAGCTCGCGTACTTGTAGTACCTTGATCAATTGATAAAATATATTGTCTCATTTTTACACCTTCCTTATTTCTATTATAACGAAAAAAAGATGAAACATCTACATTTCATCGAGTTTTATATTTAAATGTTCATCTTCAATTGTTAAATGTTTTATAGGTAAATCCACTTGATAATAAATATTATTATCATAGAATATCATATGTTCATCATTCATATATTGTTGTAATAATTGTAATAGATTTAATGATACAAAAAGATAATCTACTGTTCCTTTAATATCTTTAAAAATAAGATATTTTTCCTGATAAATGACTTCACATGTACCTTGAATATGCATGATATTTGTAGCATATTCTATTTTAGCATCTATCATAAAAATACGATTGAGTTGCAAAGATAAATCCTTGATATGCATATGATACTTATCAAGATAGGGATTGATTCCCCATAATAAGCATGTTTTCACTTCATCAACATTTAAAATCATTGTATCACCAATGAATTATATGTTATTGTTACTTCTAATATTCATTAAAAATTTGTCTAATCTCATCAATATCATGTGTTTGACTTAAACTTAGCATCAACAAGACTCTGGCTTTCTGTGGTGTTAAAGTGTTTCCAGGAATACATAAGTGGTGAGGGTCAAAGATTTCATCATTAAAAATAATACCCTGTGTGACTCTTGAACATCTTACAAAAATCGTTCCCTGTTGTGATAATGCTTCAATGGCTTCTAACCACTCATGACTATAATTACCGCTACCTGAGCCAGTAATGATAATGCCTTGATGATGGTTTGCCATATCATAAAGTATTTGGGCAGAAGCTCCAGCATAAAAATAAACGATTCCAACATTTGGTAATTCCTCTATATTTTCTTTAGAAAATCTAGATAAATATGTATGTTTCTTAAAAGTTTTAGAATAAAAATAAACGTCTTGATCTTGCATATAACCTAAACATCCTAAAGCCTTTTGATCAAAAGCATCAACTTTAAAATTATTGACTTTCTGAATATCTCTACCAGAATAAATAGTACTAGAAAAAACACCCATAACTCCTTGGCCATATGCTTCATTATGAATAGCCAAAGCAACTGCTTCATATAAATTAAATGGTCCATCAGCACTGGTCGCTGAGGCAGGACGCATAGCACCTGTAATAACGACTGGTTTTTGACTATTAATAGTTAGTGTCAAATAATAAGCTGTTTCATCTAGTGTATCAGTACCATGAGTCACAACAACACCATCTATAGTATCTTTAGACAATAATTGATTAATCGTTTTAGATAACGCTAACCATCTATTTGGATTCATTTCATTACTATCAACATTTAAAACTTGATATTCTTCAATATGAGCCAAATCTTTAAGCATCGGAATAGATTCAATAATCTGATTAATATTAATCTCGCCAGCATGATAAGCCACAGTCTTACCAGCTTTCCCCACTCCTGCAATCGTTCCACCAGTTGCAACAATCGCTATTGTTTTCATCATTCATCACCTATCTTTATTATTGACTATTCTAACATGACAAAAACAAAAAAGCTACACAAGTAGCTCTAATAAATATTTTTCCACAATCATTGGTCTAAATTTATCAACAGTGTCAATATTTGTTTCTTTACTTATTTCTGATAACAATATAGGATAATATTCTTCATTCATAAGTGAATAAGGATTATTCTGAATAATTTTTAAGATAACTTTTAATGCTTTTTGATTAATAATGATATGATGTTCTTTACAACATTTCTCAAAATAAGTATCATTCAATTTTTGTAACTGATGATTCATTTTTTTAAAATCTATCATTTTATCACCATCCTTTATATTATAATATGTATCATAAAAGATCCTAGAACTATACATTTTTTATAATATTATGTAGCATATGCAAAAAAAATTATAACCTTAATTGAGAGTTTTTGTGATTTGTGTTTAAATAAGTATTATGAAAAGGGGTGATTATATGGGTAAAGGATTAGTTTCTAGAGTTATTGAGATAGATCCTGCGGCAAGAAATCCATTAAATGTTGTTATAAATTACCCAGGTGTGCATGCGATGTTTTTTTATCGTATTAATCATTTTTTATGGATTCATCATTTCAAGTTAATAGCTCGCTTTCTAAGTCAAGTAGCTAGGTTTTTAACAGGTATTGAAATCCATCCAGGAGCACAAATTGGTAAGAGGTTCTTTATTGATCATGGCATGGGGGTTGTCATTGGTGAAACAACAATTATTGGTGATAATTGTACACTTTATCAAGGAGTAACATTAGGTGGTGTTGGAACTGGCGAATATAAAGTAAAAAGACATCCAACCTTACAAAACAATGTCACTGTTTTTGCTGGCGCAAAAATCATTGGAGCTGTTACTCTTGGTGATAATTGTATTATTGGCGCTTCATCTGTCGTATTAGATGATGTTCCACCAAATTGTACTGTTGTAGGTGTACCAGGTAGAATTGTTAAAGAAAATGATGTACGTGTAGATAAACCTTTAGGATAAAACTATAAGTATAAAAAAACCTTTTGTTTCATAAAATGAAACAGGAGGTTTTTTATGCGCCCAGATATCGTTTCAGCTCTTTATTATTTTGATTTGGGACTTATTCAAAGAGAGAATGAATGGTATTGTTTAGTTGATTTAAAGACAGGTGAATGGTATGAAAAAATGACAATTTATTATATTGAAAATCTGCTAAGAAAATGGAATCGTAAGAGAAAATTAATGAATTGTTAAGAAATTGCCATGTATTAAGTGATAACCTATAAGCATAGGAGGTGATCCATAACAAATAAACTTTTCTCTCCATAAAGAAAAGACATAAAGCTGTTCATAGCACAACTCTCTCTCCCTTCGATCAAAAATATAACTATGAACAATCTATAATATGAAGAGCCTATCAATTCGATAGGCTCATTTTTGTAACTATTTTTCAAATTCTACAGTTATATCACCGCTTGTACTAGAAAGATTCATCATATATGATGCCTCATTGTCAATTGTATAATTCGTTTCTTCATGATAATCATCACCAATAATAATATGAGCATTAGATATTGTAAGTTCATAATTATAATCATCTTGTTTATATGATGTATTTATTTGGATATGACCTTCATTACATTTGGCATCTATATTTGTGAGTGTTCCATAAAGATAAATTGATCCTTGATTAACATTAGTATCAAAACTTTTATTCACAAAAAGATTTTCTAAACTCACTTCACCATTATCCACATCCAGACTTATTTGATTAACATTCAAAGTTTCTTCCATAATCAACTTTCCTCTTTTAATGAATATTGTCATAACATCATAACTATCATCACTAGGTATAGTCAAAACCATATCATTAAAATCCTGCTGAGAAATATAAAGTGTATCATCAGAGATAGTATAATTAACTGCTTCACCATCATCGTATACTAACGATAGTTTTTCACCAACAACTATCGTTAATGTTCCTCCCGTTAACTCTATATCGAAATTCGCAAATTCCTGATTAGAATATTCCTTACAATCACTTTCTATGGTTTCTATCGTACTAGAATCATCGTTATCTGTATTATTTCCACATGCTCCTAAACAAAACATAAGACTTAAACATATTATGATAACACTTGTTTTTTTCATATGAAATTACATTCCTTTCCCAATATTTATATAAAACATTGTAATTTGTGGATATCAAAAAGTCAACTTAGGAAACATTGTTAATCAAAAATTGTGTGATTCAAATATGATAACTGATTGAATTATTCATTAAAGCATGTTAGAATACTTTAGGT
>JAJQGQ010000165.1 GCA_021200395.1 Erysipelotrichaceae bacterium | reverse complement strand
AGCTGGGACAGAATCAATCTGGGTACACCAAGACATTATCATATTTGGACCACAATGAGACTTATTTTTATAAAAAATCATTGCAATTCAAAAGAATTAATGATATTATAACAAGGCATGTGAATATTAATTTTAAAAGGATGGTGAAAACAATGTCTAGAAAATGTGAAATCAGTGGTAAAGGCCCAATGTCTGGCAATACTCGTTCTCACGCATTAAATCACACTCGTAGAAAATGGAACGTTAACTTACAAAAAGCAACAATCTTGGTTAATGGAAAGCCAAAGAAAGTAAAAATTTCAGCCAGAGAATTAAGAACTCTTAGAAAGAGTGTATAGTTATAAAGATTGCATCTTTAAGATGCTTTTTTTATTTTATAAAAAAGCCATTACCACAGCTGATAAAAAGAATATCGCAAATACAACAACGCTACAAGTTAATATGACTCCGATATATCGAATGATTTTATTTTCATTTTTATAAAATAAACAATAATTCCATATACCCCTATAATTAAAAATAAAAGCAACTATAGTTAAACATATTGATAATAAAACAAATCTAAAGATACAATCTATCATATATGTCCAATTGGGATCAGTCGCTTCATATGGCTCATTAAAACATAAATAAATAATAAAAGCGTATCCACAACTAGCCAATAATTTAGTAATCATCTTACTATGATTTCTAAAACCTGGCAAAGCCCAAGAAATCTCATCATTCTTTGGATGATTCATTAATGCTGCTTTAAACTCATCAGCACTTTGATAACGATTATTAGGATCCATTTGAGTAGCTTTTTCAACAATTTCTTTTTCCCATGAATCTACCAATTCATCACTAGGAAGCTTACCTGTAAGCATAACATTCAACAAAACACCTAATGCATAAATATCACTACGATTATCAGTCTGCTTAAAACCAAATTGTTCTGGTGCAGCATAGCCATAACTACCTAATATCGATGTATCTTTATTTTGATGATCATCATAAATACGAGAAATATCAAAATCAAAAAGTATAATATCATGACCATCATAAAAAATATTTTCAGGCTTAATATCACGATGAATAATATGATGTTGATGAAGTATGGATAAGGTATCGCATAATTGTTCCATTATATGTATACATTGTTGATGATTTAATTCATGATTTAATATATACCAATCTAATGTTTGGTGATTAATATACTCTTCAATAATGAATGTTTTATCATTTTCTTGATCAATTTCAATTACTTTAGGAACATATGGTAAATCAAGTGATTGAATCTTATTATAGACACTTGTATCTATTGATTCATATATACGTTCAATATAAAATAGAGAATCTATTTCATTTAAAACCAAATAAATAGATTTATGTTTATCTTCTTTTAATGTCTTTACCTTTTTATATAATGCTATACTCACAATATTTTCTCCCTTGATTTTTCATTAATCCTATTATATCATAACTTTTAGGTGATAAAACATGACAACAACAGAATTATTAAATATTTTAAATGACAATAAAGATATACCTTTAGATCAATTACTAGAAAAAATACCTGATCTCTCATTAGTCGATTACCTAGAAATGTTGCTTGAAACACATCATACAACAAAAGCTAAAGTCATTCTCAAATCTACATTAGATAGAACATATGGCTATCAAATTTTTGATGGGACAAAACATACCAGTCAAAATAAAATAATTATGCTTGCCTTAGCATTTTCATTAGATCTTCATGATACCAATATTCTATTAACCTTATCAAAAAATCAAAACCTTTATCCTAAATTAAAAAGAGATGCCTTAATTATATTTGCGATTAATCATCACTATGACGTCGTAAAAACCAATGAATTATTAGATGAATATGGATATGAAATTCTAAGTTAGGAGGATAAATAATGATAAAAGCAATTTTTTTTGATATTGATGGCACATTAGTTAGTTTTAAAACACATCAAATACCTGAATCAACTTTTCTTGCTTTAAAAAAATTGAAAGAAAATAATATTAAAATATTTATTGCTACAGGGAGAGGAAAAGATGGTTTATTTGTATTAAAGGATTTTGAATTTGATGGTTATATAACATTAAATGGTCAATATTGTTATACAAAAGATAAGATTATCTATGAAAATACCATTAATAAAAATGATTTAACACATTTATTGAGCTATTTAGAAGTCCATCCATTTCCTTGTGGTTTTACTGAAGAAAATACAAAATATTTCAATATGCGTGATGAACGTGTAGATGAGATTCATGCTATTACCCATAATGATGATCATCCTGCAGGTGACTGCTCTCAGGTCATTCATCATAAAGTTTATCAATGCATGTGCTTTGTCAATGAAAAGGAAGAAAAAGAATTACTAAAAGTGATGCCTCATTGCATTGCTGCTAGATGGCATCCCCTTTTTTGTGATATTTCTCCTATTGGTGGAACTAAGCAAAATGGTATTGATCAGTTTTTAAAATATTATGATATAGATTTATCTGAAACAATGGCTTTTGGAGATGGTGGCAATGATAAACAAATGTTAGAACATGTTGCTGTGAGTGTAGCTATGGGTAATGCTAATGATGAATTAAAACAAATGGCTGATTATGTTAGTGATGATGTTGATCATGATGGTATCGTAAAAGCTTTACAACACTATCATCTTATATAAAAACATGTATGATTTCATACATGTTTTAAAAATCCTCTAAATTAAAATCAAAGAATATATTAAAAGGCATTTCTACATGATATTTATCGGCAAAATAATTGATAAATTCACCAGAAGGCTCTTTATTTTTATCATAGTCAGCCTGCAATTCCACTTTCATTTTATCTCTTATATCATAAGCCTTGTCAGCATCAGCATATACAATTCCATAAAAACGTTTATAATTAAAATATATCTCATATGGTCTATCTGTTGCGCTAAAGACACTTACTTCTACTATTTCATCATATACATCACAAATCTCCAAATACGTCCCACTATAATATCTTTGACTCTCACTAAACGTATCGGTTACATCGATCCACTCTAACATTGATTTTTCTCCTTATATATTTTTAATTAATACTATCATACTTCCATAATTCAATTAACATTCACATAAAATGATTTTGTCTTCCCCCCCTTGTAGGATTTTATCGAATTCTGTATAATTAAAAATAAAGATAACATAAAGGAGAATATTATGGGAAAATTTTGGGAAATAATGATTGCTTTATCATTAATCTTTGTTTTATGTGCTTGTAACAATAATACAACAGAGGATGAGCAAGATAGTGAAGTAGTAGACACACAAGAAACAGTTGAAGAAGATGTTGTAACAAGCATTACGTTAACTTTTGTAGGAGATATTACTTTAGGAAACTATGTTGGTCAAGGTTATGATGGTTCTTTCAATCAAAAATATACAAGTGTTGAACCTTCATACTTTTTAGAAAATGTTCAAGAAGTTTTTGCCACAGGTGATTTAACCATTGCAAACTTAGAGGGACCTATTACTGATGCTACAGAGTATCAAATTAAAACTTTTGCATTTAGTGGTTTACCTGAGTATCGTGAAATACTTAAAGAAGGCAATATTGATGTCGTTACCTTAGCTAATAATCATTCTCAGGATTATTATGATGAAGGTATGGAAGATACAAAAGAAAACCTAGAAGCTGTAGATATTGATTATTTTGGCTATGAAACGACATGTATTGAAGAGGTTAATGGCATAAAGATTGGTTTTATTGGTTTATCTTTCCCTAGTGAATATGGTGAACTAACAAAGAGTCTGATAGCAGAGTTAGAAGATGAAACTGATTTAATTGTTTTATATGTGCATTGGGGTATTGAAAGAGATGAAGCTCCTCAAGAATCACAAATAGAACTTGCTCATACTTGGATTGATAATGGCGTTGATTTGGTCATTGGATCACATCCTCATGTTGTTCAAGGTATTGAAACATATAATGGTAAGACAATTGTTTATAGTTTGGGTAATTTCTGTTTTGGTGGTAATAAGAATCCAAGTGATAAAGATTCCATGATTTATCAACATACATTTACTTTTACTAATGGTGAAGTAACCGATGAACAGTCAATAGTTACAGCTTGTTCAATTTCTTCTATTAGTTCAGCTAATAATTATCAACCAACAGTTTTAACAGGTGATGAAAAAACACGTGTAGAAGCAAAAATAGAGGAACGCAGTGAATTAATCAAAAATATGATAGACTAAAAACAAGGATCATAACGATCCTTGTTTTAATCATCTATAAATTGTACACCAGCACCCAATAATCCAGGGCCTAAATAGCAACTTAAGGCTGCCCCTATCTTTGGTTCATAACAAACTATATAATCAGGATACTTCTCTAATAATTCATTTTCCATCTTATTCCTAGCTTCTCTATTCAATCCATCAGCAACCATGAGTTTAAACTTTCTGCCAGGATTTTCATCAATAATCTCAGAAACCAATTCTATTAATTTGCTAGGAACCTTTTTATTACCTCTTACTTTTGCGGGTACTTCAATATCGCCATTTGCTTTACCAATCGTCATAATAGGTTTTAATTTTAGAGTATTTCCTAAAAAAGCTTCGGCTTTTCCGATTCTACCACCTTTTTGTAAATATTCTAAAGTATCTATAGAAAAGAAAACACTCGTATTTTCAATAAGACTTTCAGCTTTATCTTTTAATGAATTAAAAGATAATCCCCTATTTCTATATTCTGCTAGACTTATTGCAATAGAACCATTACCCACGGCCGCACTCTTAGAATCATATACAGCTATTTCAATATTTTCCATTTCAGAGGCAAGCAGGCGAACTTGATTAACAGTTCCTGATAAGCCACTTGATAACATTGTTGCAATCGCATGTGTATATCCTTCTGCTACCAATTGCTCAAACAAATGAATAATATCACCACCGGCAGGTGATGCTGTTTTTAGTACTTTCGTTTTTTGCATCTCATAAACATCTTCTACACTTATAGTAATGCCATCCTGATATTCTTGATCACCACATTGAACAACTATTGGTAAAACAAAAATACCATATTCTTTCATCTCTTCCTGTGTTAAATCACTACAAGTATCAGTAATAATTGCAATTTTTTCCATAATTTCTCCCTCATTCCACTCTACAATATAACATAATAACATACTTTTGTATACTGAATTTGAACTTATAAAAAAAATAGAAAACTTCTTGATTTTTCATTCTTCAAACTTCAACAAAAATTCTATTGATTTGTTATATGAATTTAATATAATTGAATAAGAGGAGGAGAAAATGAATAATACAAAATTAAAAATTACGATTTTATTATTATCACTATTACAAATGGGTTCCATCTTTATGTCACCTATTATTGGTGATTTGGTAGCAGAATTTTCCATGTATAGTGCAAGTACTTGTCAAATGCTTATGACATTTCCTAATTTGGTTGTTGTCATTATGTCTATTGTCACAGGGCGATTAGATTCTTATATATCTAGAAAGAATCTTGCTATTATTGCTTGTATATGTGTTATCCTAGGGGCTTTAGGTTTATTTACTTTCCATACTAGTTTAATAGTTATGTATGCTTTTGCTGGTTTATTTGGTATTGGCATAGGTATTATTTTACCATTAGGAGCTACTTTGATTTCCGTTTATTTTACTGAAGATCAACAAGGTCAAGTTTATGGATTACAAAATTCATTTGCTAATTTAGGTGGTGTCGCTCTTAATTTATTAGGTGGTACACTTGCTGGCATTGCTTGGTATTTTGATTTTTTAGCACCTCTAATTATTATTCCTGCATTCATTATGGTATTGATAAGTGTGCCTAATGAAAAAGGTATAAAAGCAAGCGAATCCAAAGAAAAAGCTAAAATACCAAGTATTGTTTATTTATATGTAGTCATTGCTGCAATATTTGGAATTATCTTTAATACAATGCCAACAAATATTTCTATCTTTGTTTCAGAGAATAGTTTAGGTGGTAGTTCATTTAGTAGTATTGTAACAGCTGTATTTTTATGTGGTGGTGCAATTGCTGGTATGTTCTTTAATACACTTAATAAGAAATTTGGTGAAATCGTTATTGCCATTGCATTTTTAAATCTAGGTTTAGGTTTACTTATTTGTTCCCAAGCAACAATAGCTATATTATTATTGATAGGTGCATTTATTGGTGGTTGTAGTATGTCATTGTTTATGTCAAGAGTTACTTTGAGTATAAGTGCTAAAACAAATCCAATCGTTACACCAATGGCTTTATCACTTGTATTATCTAGTAATAACTTAGGTAACTTTATATCTCCAACAGTTATTGGCTTACTACCAGGAACACTCGTTTCAGATCGTTTCCTTATTGTTGGTATTATTGCTTTAATAGGTGCTGCTATTGTTGGATATCTCATGCAACAACAAAATAAAATAGCATAGCTAAAAAGAGAAAGTTTCATACTTTCTCTTTTCGTTTAGATTATTTATTTGATGTTCTCAAATAACTTGGGAAATCGATAGGCACTCAAAATTTATGGGGTG
>JAJQGQ010000047.1 GCA_021200395.1 Erysipelotrichaceae bacterium | reverse complement strand
TTTACCCGAACAAAATTGCATTACTTATCGGGACCCGAACAAAATTTGATTACCCAGAAAAACATGATCAGTAATGATCATGTTTTAATTTCTTAGATTCCTAGATAATTATATAAAGGTTCTTTTAACTGAGATACAACATAACTGCTACCACCACGATCTTTAACATCTTCAACCATTGTCGTAATAACAATTGGTGTATCACTATCAACACTCATGACAGTAAACCAACCAATTTCTGTACCAGATGTATCATCTTGTGAAGCTTTGATTTCACCTGTACCTGTTTTACCTGCTAAAGTTACAGAACTACTATAAATAGAATGTCCTGTACCATTAGAATCACTCACAACACCAGTTAACGCTTCTAATACGGTATCAACTGTATCAGTTGAGAATGGTTCTGCCCAGACGGATTGTTCAGTTGTAGAGACAACATGTGGTGTCATCATTTGTCCATCATTAACATATAAACTATAAATAGAAGCAACTTGTACAGGATTCATGAGAATTTCACCTTGTCCATAACCACTATCAGCTATTTGAATGTCATCTTCAAAAGTATCACTTGTATATTGTGAAGTGTTCAATGCCAATTCAAATGGTATTTCTTCACCAATCTTTAATGATTCATAACCAGCTATTAAATTATCAGCACCTATTTGTAAAGCGGCTTTTGCAAAATAGACATTATCAGATTTTACTAATGCATTGTATAAAGTATTTGGTGAAGCGGCATGATCAGTTGTGACATAATAACTTCCCCAAGATGAATCATTTTGCCATGAACTTTCCGTTGTTAAATCTTCATCAGGGTCCAATGTATATGTTTCTAAACCAATAGAAGCTGTTATAGTTTTCATGGTTGAACCAGGAACATAAGTGGCTTTAAAACGATTGGTAAGTGGTTCGGCTTCATCATCATTGAGTTCGCTCCATTCATCTGTTGTGTAACCTAAAATAAAATCATTGCTATCATATGAAGGTGTACTCACTAGAGCTAATACTTCGCCAGTTGTAGGGTCAAGTGCTACAGATGCACTTTCATCATCTTCAAAAGCTTCATATAAATCTTGTTGTAATTCAATATCAACGGTTAATATAACATCTTCACCATCTTGTACATCTATTTTAGCAACTGTTGATATTAAACTATTGTTTTCATCAACAATTCTAATTTCAACACCATTTGTACCTCTTAGTTGTTCTTCATAAGCAGCTTCAATACCACTTCTACCAATATAAGAATTTTCATCATAACCTTCACCTTCATGATTTTCTAAATCATCAGCAGTAACCTTTTGTATATAACCTGTTAAATGAGATGTTATTTCACCATAAGGATAAGTTCTAATCGTTATAGTCGATAATTTAACACCATCGATAAGTAATAAATCGTTCACTAAATTATCATCATCTTTAGTAATGGTTTTTAATGGTACAAAAGAATCATCAGTAATCCAAGATGCACTCATAGTATTTTGAATACTTTCTATTGTCAAATCTAATAATTCAGCTATTTCTTCATAATCATCTTCACCATTCAATTTACCAGGTACTAAACCTACAGAATAAGCATCTCCCTGGGTTGCTAAAGCAATGTTGTTTCTATCATAGATTGAACCTCTTGTAGCATCAGTTTCAATAATTCTTACTTTATCACTACTTGTTAAATCAGGAAAAATAAACGAATCATCCCAAATAATTTTATTGTCTTTAAAAGTTGTTGTATTGTCAAAAGTGATTGTACCAGCTATTGAATCCATGGTTATTGTATAAGTTAATGTATCATTTTCTTCATCTATTACTTCTATTTCAATATTACTAGCTTCAATACCTTCATAAATATTAGTATTACGCGTAATAAAATCTTCTTTACTATATTCCGTATTAGAATCATCAATCAAAGCGTACATACTTTCATAATCTTGTTGTTCAATATAAGAATAAAATTCATTTAAAGTAGATTCCTTTTTATCACCGTTAAATACAAAAAAGAATAATACAACACCTATAACTGCAACTATGGCCACAATAGCTATGATGATATATTTCATATCAAATTTCTTTTTTGTATTTATAGAACTATAGCTATAACTATGCTGACTTCTCATTGTGTGCACCTCCTAAACAAATTATAGCATTATACCTTATAAAAATCAAAAAGTAATAAGAAGTGACATAATAACTAATATATGACCTAATTTATTATCTGTAATAGCATTCATTGTTTCTTTAAGCTCATTATTGGATTGATTATATGTTAAAGTACGATATTGAAGATAAGTAGATAATTCTTGTTTTTGGATTTCACTTAGAAGTTGTTGATAAGTACCTTGAATATGTGTTTCAGGTATCATAGGATCAAAGTTTGTCCCATAATCATAACGATAGAAATAGTTTAAGTAATTAGCATTTTGAATAGATTCTTGAGCGTTTTTAAGCATAGCATCTTTTTCATCTTGTTTTAATGCTAAAGAAGCAGCTTGTTGATAAAGATGAGCTAATAGTTTTTCACTATAGATATAAAATTGTAATTCGTCTTTCATATAAACACCTCAAAGTATTATATGAAAAATAATTTTAAACGTGAAAAAAGAGACTTACGTCTCTTATTCTTTGCCATCCCAACAATATGTACATAATTGACAACGTTCTAAACCAATAGATTCAATCATATCATCTAATCGATGATAACGTAAACTCGTAAAGTTCAAACGTCTACAAATTTCATCCAACATTTCTTGATACTTTGGACTATCTGGATCACTATATTGAGATAAAACTTCATCACTAACATTATCCCCTTCTAAATCTTTAATAACTCTTCTAGCTATTAAATCTAATTCTGAAGAAGATCTTGAAAAATTCAAATATTTACATCCATATAACAATGGTGGACAAGCAGGTCTAACATGAACTTCTTTAGCACCTGAATCATAAAGGAATTCTGTTGTTTCTCTAAGTTGTGTTCCTCTAACAATAGAATCATCTATTAATAATAAGCTTTTACCTTTGATTAACTCCTGAACAGGTATTAATTTCATTTTAGCTATTAAATTTCTTTGCCCTTGACTTTGTGGCATAAATGAACGTGGCCATGTAGGTGTATATTTAATAAATGGTCTAGTAAAAGGAATACCTGACTCATTGGCATAACCTACAGCATGGGCAGTACCTGAATCTGGTACACCAGCAACACTATCTGCTTTTACATTATCACGTTTAGCAAGTAATTCACCACAATGATAACGCATCACTTCTACATTTATATCTTCATATGTAGAAGTAGGGTAACCATAATATACCCATAAGAATGAACATATTTTCATTTTATCATTAGGTGCTTGTTTACGATTAATATAATCATGAGTTAAATAAACAATTTCGCCTGGACCTAAATCACATACATGATGATATCCTAAATTTAAGAAAGCTGAAGATTCAAAAGTAACACAGTGAGCATCATCTTTTTTTCCGATAATCACTGGAGTTCTTCCAAACTCATCTCTGGCACAATAGATGCCATATTTTGTCATAATTAAAATACTCATAGAACCTTTAACAGATTCTTGAACATACTTTATGCCTTCAACAATAGAATCTTTTTGATTAATTAATGCAGCTACTAATTCAGTAGGATTAATAGATCCACCACTCATTTCTAAGAAATGAGATGTACCACGATCAAAACATTGTTGCTTTAATTCTTCTAAATTATTGATTCTACCTACAGTTGTAATTGCAAAAGAACCTAAATGAGAATTAACTAATAACGGTTGTGGTTCACTATCAGATATACAACCTATACCAATATTACCAGAAAACTCATCAACATCTTTTTCAAACTTTGTACGAAAAGGTGAGTTTTCTATATTGTGAATTGAACGTTGAAAACCGTCTTTACCATAAACAGCCATACCGCCACGTCTTGTACCTAAATGGGAATGATAATCTACGCCAAAAAACAAATCCATCACACAATCATTCTTTGATACGACACCAAAAAAACCACTCATACTCTTTCTCCTTTCAATGCAACCTTATTGTATATGATTTTTATTGTAATGTCTATGAAAAATAATTATCAATACCATTGGCTATACCAGTAGCACATTTATATTGAAAAGATGAATCTGATAAATTAGAACCTTCACTACTATTAGATAAAAATCCCATTTCAATATAGATAGCAGGGACTTCACTCCAATTAAGACCAGTTAAATCATCTCTATAAGAAACACCTCTATTTTTAATGCCAGTCGCACTACAATAAGCATTTATAACATTTTTTGCAAGTTTGGCTGAAGTGCTATAAAGTTGACTACAATAAGGATTGGAGCTTGTAATACATATTGTATGTGCCCCTGTTGTAGAAGATGAAGTTGTACTATCACAATGTATTGATATAACAGCTGCAGCATTATAACTATTAGCTATTTGAGCTCTTTCTTTATTGGATATATTAACATTTTGACTTGTACGAGTCATATAAACTGTATAACCTCTAGATTCTAATTCAGCTTTTAGTTTTAATCCAACTTCTAAATTAATTTGTGATTCACTTTTACCACTAGCTGAACAATAAGCTCCCGTGGTAACTTTGGCTTTCGTAGTAGAAGAACCAGGACCAATAGCCTCAGTTGATGAATCACCAGATGCTTGATGTCCAGGATTAATCACAATGACTTTGTTGTTGGATGCTGTATATGTTTTTGTTGTAGAAGTTGAAGCTGTTGTTTCTTCCTCTTCTTCAATGACTTCTTCATTAACTGTGACTTTTAAGGTAGCAGTTGCTTTATTGTTGCTTTGATCATAAGCGTTGTAAGTGACTGTATAATCACCAGCTTTTTTAGTATTGACATCACTTTCATAAGTATAGTAACCACCTTCAATTTCTTCTTCACTATAAGCTAAGTCACCATCAACAGGATCTTGAATACTTTCTATATAATCACTTGCATCAAAATCATCACCATATTCTAATGTGACATTTTCTTTGATTAAAGTAATAACAGGTATAATAGTATCTTTAATTTCAACATCATATGTCAATGTTTTAGATTGATTTTGTTTCGTTACTACAAACTCTAATGTTTGTACGCCAATAATAGAAGTATCTAATTCACTTTGACTTTCTATTTCACCTTCAACTTCTACTATTAAATCATCAGTAGTTGTATCGCTACCATATTCAATACCTTCTTCTATTAATACATCATTTAAAGTTATATTAATTGAATCATAAATAGCTTGTTTTTGCTTTTCATCATAGTACATATAACCAGCTAATGCTGCAATAAGTACAATAACTATACCTATAATAATTATGTTTCTGTATTTTTTCATAAGCATTCTCCTTACATCAATTATACACATTCTTATTAAAAAAGCGAACATTTAGTTCGCTACTTATAATCTTCATCAACATCAAAATATGTTAAATCTTCAAAAGTTTGTCTTCTAATAACCAATTTAGATTTTCCTTTATATGTAAATACAACAGCTGGTTTAGGTAATTGATTATAATTAGATGACATCGTATAATGATAAGCTCCTGTAGAAAATTGAGCAAAAATATCACCAGATTCAGGATGAGGTATCATGATTTCTTTAACCACCACATCCGCTGATTCACAAATCTTACCTACAACAGTTACTTTCGTATCTTTACGTTCATAAGCCTTATTCACAATAACACCATCATAATCCGCATCATATAAAGCTGTACGAATATTATCACTCATACCACCATCAACACTCATATAAGTTCTCACTTCTGGTATTTCTTTTACAGTACCAACAGTATATAAAGTAATACCAGCATTACCTACAACATATCTACCAGGTTCTACTAATACCATAGGCATAGGCCATCCGCGTTTATCATAACCATCTTTAATAATATTCATAATTTCAGATGTAATGGTTTCAAACTCCAAAGGTTCATCCTTTTTAGTATAAGCAATACCATAACCTCCACCAGCATTGATTTTTGTTACCATAACACCTAATTTATCATAAATCTCATAAGCAAAATTTACAAAACGATGCATCGCACTAATATAAGCATATAAATCAAAAACTTGTGAACCAATATGACAATGAATACCTTCAAATTCTATATGCGAAGAATCAACAATCTTTTTAATCGCACTAATATAAATACCATTTCGAGCACTAAATCCAAACTTTGTATCTTTATGTCCTGTTTGAATATAACCATGACCACCTGCTTTAATTTCTGGTACAACTCTTACTGTTGCATAAATTGTTTTATCAAGTCTTGAAGCTATTTCTTCTATTAATTCAATTTCATGAAAATTATCAATCACAAAATGATCAACATCATGTTCTATAGCATATTCAATTTCACTATACAACTTATTATTACCATGAAAATAAATCTTATGGCTATCAAAACCAGCCTTTAAAGCAATTGATATTTCTCCAGCACTCACACAATCAATACCAATACCATATTCTTGTGCTAATTTGTATATTTCTAAACAACTAAATGATTTAGATGCAAACAATGGTAAAACATTATCA
>JAJQGQ010000026.1 GCA_021200395.1 Erysipelotrichaceae bacterium | reverse complement strand
ATTCAATATCGTGATTTAATCATTAATTATAGATATAGAAAAGTGATAAGAAATAACATTGAAATCAATTTAACTCCTAAAGAATTTGATATACTTTACTTTCTGGCTCAAAATCAAGGAGAAGTATTTACTAAAGAACAAATATATAAAGCTGTATGGAAAAATGATTATTTATTAGATGATAGTAATATCATGGCATTTATTAGAAAATTACGTAAAAAAATAGAACCACATCCTGATAATCCAGAATATATTATTACAATATGGGGTATTGGTTATAAATTCAATGATCAATAATTCTTATCAAAAACACAAGAAAAACGCAAGATTTTAATCATGTGATTAAAATTGCGTTTTTTTTATACTTTAAATGAAGGGAGGTTTTTATGATGAATAAAAAATCTAAAAAAATGAATAGAGAAGAAATTCAAAAAGAAATTCAAACTTCTTTAATACATGATGAACAAAATGATTTATTACATTTTGCTGCAATGAGTTCTATTGAAGAACTATTTAAAAAGTTTCATACATCTTTATGTGGTCTAAATGAAGATGATGTCAAAAAAAGTTCAGATTTATATGGAACTAATGTAGTAGATGATGGCTCAAAAAAGACATTAAATGAAAGACTAGTGGATGCATTTGTAAATCCATTTACACTTATTCTATTTTGTTTAGCTATAGTTTCTTCTATTACAGACATGCTATTTCCATATTTTGAAATGTTTGGTAATACCAAAGAAGATTTTGATTGTTTAACAGTAGCTATTATATCAACAATGGTATTAATTTCTGGTATTATGAGATTTGTGCAGGAATCAAGAAGTGGTAGAGCTGTAGATGCTTTACTTGATATGATTACAACAACTTGCACAGTCACACGTGAATCAAAACAAATAGAAATACCCCTAGATGATCTCGTTGTTGGTGATATTGTTCATTTATCTACAGGAGATATGGTACCAGGTGATGTACGTTTGATAGAAACTAATGATTTATATGTAAGTCAGGCTAGTTTAACTGGTGAAAGTGAACCTATTGAAAAAATAAATTCAACAATTATTGTTCAACAAACTTCATTAACAGATTATTCAAATATTGCTTTTATGGGCAGTAATGTTGTATCTGGTAGTGGTAAAGGCATTGTTATAAGAGTAGGTGACCATACAATGTTTGGTATGATGGCTTCTCATTTATCAGATGAACCAGTAGAGACAAGTTTTACCAAAGGTGTTAATGATGTTTCATGGGTACTTATTCGTTTTATGATGGTTATGGTACCATTAGTATTTATTATTAATGGTTTTACAAAACATGATTGGTTACAAGCGTTCTTATATGGTATATCTATTGCTGTTGGATTGACACCTGAAATGTTACCAATGATTGTCACAACTTGTTTATCTAAAGGTGCTGTTACTATGAGTAAAAAGAGTACTATTGTTAAAAATCTTAATTCTATTCAAAATTTCGGAGCTATGGATATTCTTTGTACAGATAAAACAGGTACACTAACACAAGATAAGGTTGTTTTAGAATATCATCTAAATGTTCATGGTGAAGATGATACACGTGTATTAAGACATGCTTATTTGAATAGTTATTTTCAAACAGGTTATAAGAATTTGATGGATTTGGCTATTATCAATAAAACTGAAGAAGAAGAGGAAGAAAATCCAGAATTATTAGATTTATCAGAAAACTATGTTAAAGTCGATGAAATACCTTTTGATTTTCAACGTCGTCGTTTGACAACTGTTGTACAAGATAGAGAAGGTAAAACTCAAATGGTTACCAAAGGTGCTGTCGAAGAAATGCTTTCTATTTGTAAGTATGTTGAATATGAAGGTCATGTCGAATTATTATCTTACTCATTAGAACAAGAAATATTAAAAACTGTTGATGATCTTAATAATAAAGGTTTCCGTGTTTTAGCTTTAGCTCAAAAAAGCAACCCATCTCCAGTTGAATCTTTTAGTGTTAAAGATGAATCAGATATGGTATTAATGGGTTATTTAGCTTTTCTAGATCCACCAAAAGAATCTACAGCCCAAGCTATTTCAACCTTAAAGGATTATGGTGTTACTACTAAAATATTAACAGGTGATAATGAAAAAGTTACAAGAACTATTTGTAAACAAGTAGGTTTTGAAGTCAAAAATATGTTATTAGGTAGTGATTTAGAAAATATGAATGATGAAGAATTAGCAATTAAAGCAGAAAAAACTGATGTATTTGCTAAATTGACACCTGATCAAAAAGTACGTGTTGTTTCTGTTTTACGTCAAGGTGGTCATGTTGTTGGATTTATGGGTGATGGTATTAACGATGCAGCAGCTATGACAAATGCTGATGTTGGTATATCTGTTGATAGTGCTGTTGATATTGCTAAGGAATCTGCTGATATTATTTTATTAGAAAAAGATTTAATGGTCTTAGAACAAGGTATCATTGAAGGAAGAAAAACTTTTGCAAATATGGTCAAATATATTAAAATGACTGCTTCTTCAAATTTTGGCAATATGTTTTCTGTATTAGCGGCTTCTATCCTGTTACCTTTTCTACCAATGATGAGTATTCATTTAATTTTGTTAAATTTGATTTATGATATATCATGTATTGCTATACCTTGGGATAATGTTGATGAAGAATTCATTAAAGAACCTCAAGATTGGGATGCATCAAGTATTTCAAGTTTTATGATTTGGCTTGGTCCTACAAGTTCAATCTTTGATTTTACAACTTATATCTTTATGTACTTCATTATATGTCCAATGACTGTATCACATGGTATTTTATATAATGATCTTG
Organism: Erysipelotrichaceae bacterium; assembly: GCA_021200395.1. Classification (GTDB taxonomy): domain Bacteria; phylum Bacillota_I; class Bacilli_A; order Erysipelotrichales; family Coprobacillaceae; genus JAJQDJ01. The sequence continues at coordinate 3,744 of JAJQGQ010000026.1, read as the reverse complement.
CTAATCATTTTAGTAGCGATACGCTTGTTCAAATTCAAGCATTATATATGGGCTTATTCCAAGCAGGCTGGTTTATTGAATCAATGTGGAGCCAAACATTGGTTATCCATATGATAAGAACACCTAAATTACCATTTATTCAAAGTCATGCTTCACTACCTTTAACATTACTAACATGTACTGGTATAGCTATATTAACTATTATACCATTTTCACCTTTAGGTTCAGTTCTAGGATTTACAACACCACCTGCATATTATTTCTTATATTTGATTCCATGTATATTCCTTTACATGTGCTTAGCTACTAGTATAAAAAAAGCATATGTGAAACATTATGGAAAATTACTATAAGGAGGCTTAACAATGAACTGGGTAGATTTATATATGAAATATTTTGGAATGACTACATTATTTGGTATTAATTTAGGATTCTATATTACAATGTTTATCGTATTAGTTATCGTTATATTAATGAATGTCATAGAATGGAATTTAAAACCAAAAGTTGAAAAAAAATAGTGAGAAATAAATCTCACTATTTTTATTTACTTAAATCTTCACCGTTTGTTTCAATGACTTTCTTATACCAATAGAATGAATCCTTAGGTCTTCTAGATAAATCTCCAGTACCATCATCATGCTTATCTACAAAGATAAAGCCATAACGTTTTCTCATTTCACCAGTACCTGCTGAAACTAAGTCAACACAACCCCAAGTAGTATATCCAATCAAATCTACACCATTATCAATGGCATCAGACATAGCTTGAATATGAGGAATAAAATAATCAATACGATAATCATCATGAATAGAACCATCTTCTTCTACTGTATCAAATGCACCTAAACCATTTTCTACAACCATTAAAGGAATTCTATATCTATCATAAATCTTCTCTAATGTATATTGTAAACCTAATGGATCTAAAGCCCATCCCCAATCAGAATAAGTCAAATATGGATTTCTAATACCTGCTGAATAATTACCTTGAACACTATCTTCTGATTCATGAGTTGTCACATTATTAGTCATATAATATGAATATGTAAACATATCAACGCAACCTTCTTTTAATGCTACTTTATCTTCTTCAGTAATATCTAAATCAGTAACGTTGTGTTCTTTCCAAATTCTCTTAGAGAATGGAGAATATTCACCAAAGCATTGAACATCACCACAATAATAGAAGTTTTCTTCTATTGTTTGTTGACAAAGTAATACATCTTTAGGATCACATGTATGAGGATATGTAATAGCACCTGATAACATGCATCCAATCATATTGTCAGGATCAATTTCATGTCCTAATTTAACAGCTTTAGCACTTGCTACAAATTGATAATGTAAATGTGTTAAACGTTTCTTATAATCTTCATCACTAGCCCCATCACCAAACATATTAATAACATTTAAAGTATTATTGATTTCGTTGAATGTAAGCCAATATTTAACTAAACCTTTATATTCAGTAAAGATTGTCTTACAATATTTCACAAATAAATCAATATAAATACGATCTTGCCAATCACCGTATTTTTCAACTAAAGCAATAGGTGTATCAAAATGATGAATTGTTACTAATGGTTCAATATTATGATCTCTTAATTCTTTAAATACATCACGATAGAATTCGATACCTTCCTGATTAGGAGTATCTTCTTCACCTGTAGGATAAATTCTAGACCAAGAAATAGACATTCTAAACATCTTAAAGCCCATTTCAGCCATTAAAGCAATATCTTCCTTGTAATGATGATAAAAATCAGTACCTTCATGATTTGGATAAAGATATTCATCAAAACATGCATAATGTGCACCTTCTTCAGGTAATGAATCATCAAATGGAACCTGATTAGTTGCATGATGATTTCCATCTTTATCAATCCATGTTACCTTTCTAGATTCCTTAACACTACCACCTGTTGTAAAATCAGTTAAAGCAGGACCTCTGCCACCTTCATTCCAACCACCTTCATACTGGTTAGCAGCTGTTGCTCCACCCCAGAAAAAATTCTTTGGAAAACTCATATCAAAACCTCCTTATTTCTTCCTTATTTATATTTTAATCCAATTGTTCTTTAGTTACAATCATTTCTGCCTTTTTATAACGAACATAATAAGGAGTATGATCAAAAGCATATGCTTCAGTAGAATAAAATTCTATTTGATTCTTTAATAATTGATCACATAGTTCACTCATATCTTTCATTAATTGAAAATTAAGTTCATTAAAATCTGATACTTGTGATTCATACTCTTGATGAGCATGTCCTCCATAAAACTTCCATGTATCATCAACACCTAAATCTTCTAATTTCTTAATAACATTATCTAATGATAATTTATAATCCTTAATACTTAAACTTTCTGGTAATTGTAACCAAACTCCACAACCAGAACCAATGGCATCACCAGTAAATATTGTTTTATTTTTCATATCTACAAATATTACTGAGCCTGGAGTATGACCAGGTAAATCAATGACTTTAATATCATGATTACCTAAATCAAATGAATCAGGCATTTCTAATAAGTCATCAGGATTTTTAAAATGCAAAGTTTCACAATTAAAATGTCCTCTTTTCATGGTCATATGTTGTTTATATGTATCTAAATCCTTATAGTTCATATAAACATGATCAAATTCATTACTTAATCCTATATGATCAATATGACCATGAGATAAAGCCAATATAACAGGTTTATCAGTAATAAGAGTTATAGCATCCATTAAGCTATCTTCATCCATACCACTATCAATCAGTAATGCTTTATTGCTTCCTTCAATTAAGAATAATGCTTCTTTATATCTATCTAAGATACATGTTGTATCTTGATTTATCTTATATATTTCGTACATAATATAGCCTAATTATAAGTTCTTACAGGTAAAATAAGATGCATAGAATAATCAATATCATTATCTTTTTGATCATAACTTCTAATAATAAATTGTCTCATATTACCAACAAATAATAATATAACTTTATCAGTATTTAAACTTCTTATAGCATCACTTAAATATTTTGCTTTAAATGATATACTTAAAGGATCACCTTGGAAAAAGGCATTATAAATATTTTCTTCAACAGATCCAACTGCTTGAGATGAAGATGATACTTTAACATTATCACTATCCATTGTAATTGTTACATAATCATCTTTTTCATCTAATAATAAAGTTGCACGTGATAAACTATTTAATAATTTAGAACTATCAACTGTTAAAGTATGATTAAATGATTGAGGAATTAATCGAGAAATATCTGGATATGTACCTTCTACTAATCTGGATCTAACATAAATATCATTAAAAACAAATAAAGCTTTACGATCAGAAATATAAACATCAATAACTTCATCTTTTTCAATAATTCGACTTAATTCATTAAGACTCTTTTTAGGAATAATAATATCAAATACTGCTTCTGAATCAGTCTTAATAGTCTTTTTAGCAAGTCTATAAGTATCAGTTGCTGTTAATTCTAAGATATTATTTCGTGATTTGAAATTAACTCCTGTATAAGCAGGACTAGTTTCTTTATCACTAGTGGCAAAAACTGTTTGTTCAATAGCTTCTTTTAATACAAAAGCGTGTATTGCAAAATGAACACCTTCATTACTAAAATCAATACGTGGATAATCAAAAGCTGACATACCATTTAATTGGAATTTTGAATTATCTCCTTCAATTCTAGTAAGCGTACCATCTAATATAGATATATGAATATCTTCACTATC
>JAJQGQ010000316.1 GCA_021200395.1 Erysipelotrichaceae bacterium | reverse complement strand
CAATAATGCTAATAATCGTCTGCATTTAATCAGCTCCTACTTTCTTTAAAACAAACTCTCTAGCCCAATTATCTACTTCTAATAATTGCTCTAATGTAGGATTACTAATCCATTCATGGGCATACATAGCCTCTTCCACTAATTTTTCAATATCTAAAAATGCAATCTTTCTATTTCTAAATAATAAGTTAGCCTCTTCATTAGCACCATTTAAAACACATGGCATTGAACCACCTTTTTTACCAGCTTCATAAGATAAACTTAAAGAATGAAATCTTTTTAAATCTGGTTTCGTAAAATGTAATGAACCAATATCAGCTAAACTCAAACGTTTACCGCCATGTAACAGAATACGATTTGGATAAGATAAAGCATATTGAATAGGTAAACGCATATCAGGTGTACCAAGTTGAGCAATAATAGCTGTATCTTGAAATTCAACCATAGAATGAATAATACTTTCTGGATGAATCAAAACTTCAATATCATCATAATCAACATCAAATAACCAATGTGCTTCCATAACCTCCAAACCTTTATTAAATAAGGTTGCACTATCAATAGTAATTTTTGCTCCCATTGACCAATTCGGATGCTTTAAAGCCTGATCAACTGTCACATTACGTAACTCATATCTGGATTTATCTCTAAAACTACCGCCACTACAAGTTAAAATAATCTTTTCTATATCACCATGATTTTCCCCATTTAAGCATTGAAAAATAGCTGAATGCTCACTATCAACAGGTAATAGCTTAACATTATTTTCTTTCACCAAAGGAATAATCAAATGTCCAGCCACAACTAAAGTTTCCTTATTCGCTAAAGCTATATCTTTGTGATGCTTAATAGCCTCAATCGTTGGTAATAAGCCAGCAAAACCGACAATTCCATTTAAAACAATATCGACATCATCCAATGTAGCGATTTTAACTAAACCCTCTTCACCACAATAAAAAGTACGATCCTTATATTTTCTTTGTAAATATTCTTGATCTTCTTTTTGCGAAACACAAATATAAGGTGCATGAATATAACGCATAATTTTTTCTAAAGCATCAATATTTTTTCCAGCTGACATAGCTAAGATTTCAAATTCGTCATTGTTATGTCTTATAACATCAACTGTTTGTTGTCCAATTGAACCCGTAACTCCTAATACTGTAATTTTTTTCATATCATATCACCATCCAATTTATAAAATAAAGCAATAATCCGAATACTAAAGAATTAAAAAGCAGGGAATCAAAACGATCAAGGATACCACCATGACCAGGTAAAATATTTGAATAATCCTTAACTTCAAAAGTTCTTTTAATACTACTAAAAGTTAAATCACCAATTTGACTAGTCATTGTTAAAACGATATTCATAATAATAAGAACCCATAAAGAAATATCTAGTCCCATTATTATAGCAAAAATAGTACCTAGAATTGTTCCTAAAAGAATACCACCAATAGAACCTTCAATTGTCTTTTTAGGTGATAATCTTGGTATCAATTTATGCTTACCAAATTTCATACCAGTAAAATAAGCACCTGTATCACATCCAAATGTAACCAAAGCCAATAAAAAGACATATGCAAAGCCAAAATCCATACGAATCAAATAAAGATTATGAAAACCCATAGCCAGCAAAGCCCCCGTAGTGAAATAATAACACAAACGATTAAGACTTAAGTTTTCATCAAAAATACTACAAGTAAATAATAATATTAAATATAAACTAATCATACCACTTGAAGGTAACATATCTTTTTCCAAAAAAATCCAATAAAAAACATATAAACCTACAAGAGGATACAAATAGACAGGTGTCTTTGGTCGATGACAAATGGACAATATTTCAAAAACCGCACTTCCTGCCAAAAAAGCAATTAATAATTGAAAAGGAATACCTCCAATAATAGCACAAGGTAATATAATAATAGCTAAAACAACACCTGTAATAATACGAGTTCTCATTTCAATACGCCTCCAAATCGTCGTTGACGGCCTTGATAAATACGAATACAACGATGTAATTCTTCTTCATCAAAATCAGGCCATAAAGTATCATCAAAAACAAACTCAGCATAAGCTAATTGCCAAGGTAAAAAATTTGATAAGCGATATTCTCCACTACTTCTAACCATCAAATCTACAGGAGGTAAATCCCCTGTCATAAGATTTTTTTCAAAATAATCTTCAGTAATATCATCTAAATCTATTTCACCATTTTTATATTTTTCACAAATACATTTTGTTGTTTGTACAATTTCATCACGGCCACCATATATAAATGCAAATGTTAATATAAGTCCAGTATTCATTGAAGTGCGTTCAATGGCAGCATTTATAATATCTCTTGTTTCTTTTGGTGCCAATTCTAAATGACCAATGTATCTTATTTGAACATTATTTTCAATGAGTTCTTTTAAATAAAGATCAAAAAATTCCTTTGGAAGCTTAAAAATATATTCAACTTCACTAGCTTCACGTTTAAAATTTTCGGTTGAAAATGCATAGACTGTCATCGCTTTTACGCCTAAACGATTGGCCTCTAAAGCTAAAGTACGAATGGTTTTTGTTCCCTCGTGATGACCGTAGGTACGTGGCATTTTTCGTTTTTTAGCCCAGCGTCCATTTCCATCCATGATAAAAGCAATATGTGCAGGAATATTATTCATATCTAAATCATCTTTCATTTTCTTATTTACAAACATAAGCTCACCTCGTAATCAAATTGTATTATAACATAATAACCCTTCAAAGAAAACAAAAATGTCTGTAGACAATAGCTTTCAAAGAAAATGCAGTACATTGTTATGTACTGCAAATCATTGTTAAACTGTCATTAAATCTTTTTCTTTGTCTTTTAAAAGAGCATCAATTTTTTTAATATACTCATTAGTAAGATCCTGAATATCTTCTTTACCAATTTTGACTTCATCTTCAGTAAGGCCTGCTTTTTCAAGTTCATTATTAGCACTTCTACGGATATTACGCATAACTACCTTACTATCTTCGGCAAACTTTTTAGCTTGCTTTACATAATTTTTTCTTGTTTCCTCTGTTAATGCAGGAACATTAATACGAATCAAAGTACCATCATTTTGTGGAGTCAATCCTAAATTAGCCTCAAAAATAGCTCGTTCAATATCCTTCAAACTATTTTTATCATATGGCTTTACAACAAGCTGACGTCCTTCTACAACAGATATACCAGCCACTTGATTAAGTGGTGTCATACTACCCCAATAATCAACCTGTACACTATTAAGCATTGTAGGGTTAGCACGTCCTGTTCTAACTGTTGATAAATCATTTTTGAGAGATTCAATGGATTTGTCCATTCTTTCTCTCGTATCTTCCAATATCAAATCTAACATATATTATTTTCCTCCTTTGGATATTGTAGTCCCAATGGATTCTCCATTGCAGGCACGAGCAATATTTCCGTCTTCCTGCATATTGAAGACACATAAATCAATATCATTGTCTTTACATAATGTTACAGCAGTTTGATCCATAATATGTAAATCTTCATTAATGACATCTAAATAAGATATATGATTATATTTTTTAGCTTCAGGATTCACTTTAGGGTCATCAGAATAAACTCCATCAACACCATTTTTAGCCATTAAAATAACATCAGCATTAATTTCAGCAGCACGCAAAGCAGCAGTTGTATCAGTCGTAAAGAATGGACTGCCAAGCCCTGCTCCAAAAATAACAATACGATCTTTTTCTAAATGACGAATAGCACGACGTCGAATATAAATTTCAGCAACTTCCTTCATTTCAATAGCTGTCTGTAATCTTGTTTCAACACCAATATCTTCTAAAGCATTTTGTAAAGCCATACCATTCATAACAGTGGCAAGCATGCCCATATAATCAGCATTAGCCCTTTCCATACCTAATTCACTGCCTGTTTTTCCTCGCCAAATATTGCCACCACCACAAACAATGGCAATTTGAACACCTAATAATTTAGCATCCTTAATTTGTCTAGCAATATCAGCAACAGTAATTGGATCAATTCCAAAACCTTTTTCACCTGCTAAAGCTTCACCGCTTATTTTTAATAAAACTCTATTATACTTTTTCATTCTATTCTCCTTTTACAAAGAAGAGGGCACAAAAGTGTCCTCCTCATTGCTTTTATCCATTCATTTGAGCAGCGACTTCTTCAGCAAAGTTTTCTTCTCTTTTTTGCATACCTTCGCCTACTTCATAACGCACGATTACTTTAACTTCACCTTTACCTAAATATTGCTTTACAGTCACATTAGAATCCTTAATAAATGATTGATCAACCAAACACATTTCTTTCAAATTCTTGTTTAGACGACCTTGTACCATTTTTTCAATAATATTTTCAGGTTTAGGTTTTGCAGCTTTAGCATTTTCTTCTAATGCTTGGTTCTTTAATACTGATAATTCACGATCCAATACTTCTTGAGGGATTGCTGTTCTATCAATATATTTTGGATTAATAGCAGCTACTTGCATAGCAATATCTTTTGCTTTTTCTTCATCAGCATTTGCTAATTTAACTAATGCACTAATTTTACCACCCATATGAGAATAAGCTCCAAAAACTTCATCATCTGATTTTTCTACAACAACAAATCTTCTAAAGCTTAATTTTTCTCCAATCTTTCCTGTTTTTTCTGCAATCAATGTAGCAATATCCTTACCATCAATAACAATCGCATTAGCAGCTTCTAAATCAGCAGGTTTATTTGCTACAACAGCTTTAGCAATATCATTAACCAATTCTTTAAATTCAGCATTCTTTGCTACGAAATCTGTTTCTGAATTAACTTCAACCAATGCAGCAGTATTACCATCAATCACAAATGTTGATAATCCTTCTGCAGCAATACGATCTGCTTTTTTAGCAGCTTTTGCAATACCTTTTTCTCTTAACCAATCAAATGCAGCTTCCATATTGCCATCAGTAGCTTCTAATGCTTTTTTGCAATCCATCATACCTGCACCAGTTTTGTCACGTAATTCTTTTACTAATTTTGCACTTATTGCCATTTTCTTTTCCTCCTTATTTTATAAAAAAGGATAAGACATAAGCCTTACCCTTTATTTTATGCTTCCGTTTTTGTTGTTTTAACTTCAGCTGGTCTGCTTACATCAGCATTTCTGTTATTTCTAGGACGTCCAGCATTTTTATATCTAGGTCCTCTTTGTTTACTTTCTTCTACAGAAGCAACAGCATCATTCATAGAGACTTCCTTATCGTCATCATCTTTGACATAAGCAACAGTCACAGGTTCACCCTTTGCTTCACAAATAGCATCAGCCATTGCGGCAACAATGATCTTTACAGCTCTAATAGCATCATCATTAGCTGGGATAACAAAATCAACTTCATCAGGATCACAGTTTGTATCAACAATTCCAAAAATAGGAATACCTAATTTTCTTGCTTCAGCAACTGCATTATGTTCAACTTTAGGATCTACTACAAAGATAGCATTAGGTAATCTCTTCATTTCCTTAATACCACCTAATTTCTTTTCAAGCTTAGCTTTTTCTTTCATTAAGAGAATAGCTTCTTTCTTAGTATAATTTTCTAAAGTTCCGTCTTCTTCCATTTTTTCCAATTCTTTTAATCTTAAAATTCTCTTTTGAATTGTTTTAAAGTTTGTAAGAGTTCCACCTAACCAACGAGAATTAACATAGAAACTACCAGATCTCTCTGCTTCGGTTTGAACAGCTTCTTGAGCTTGTTTCTTAGTACCTACAAATAATACTTTTCCACCTTTAGCTGCAATATCCATCATAGCTGCATATGCTTCATCAATCTTATCAGATGATTTCTTTAAATCGATGATATAGATGCCATTTCTTGCAGTAAAAATGTAAGGTGCCATCTTTGGATTCCAACGTTTTGTTTGATGACCAAAATGTACACCAACTTCTAATAACTTCTTCATTGAAATTACTGCCATGTAACTTCCTCCTTTTTTGTTTTTTCCTCCATTGTTTCTAACACAAACCACCATATAGGCACACGATTCGTGAATTCACAATGTGTGTAATTTTTCATACCTCGTGTATGATAGCATAAAGAATGAAAAAAAACAAGGCCCTTTCTAATAATTTATATATTTTCCAACAATGCATACAAAATCTGCTTAGATGTATATAGTTTTCCCTGCAAAAAATAATAATTATTATAATCTCGACGATATTTTAATTGGTTATGAATGATTGTTTGATGATGATTATTGGTCATATATAAATATGAAAATCTTAGAATAATTGGAATATTATGATAATATATGATCTGTTGTACATATAAATAAAGGATAATGATAAAAGTTTGATAGTGCAAATAACATATTGATAATAGACATAATGATAATACTGATACTTTCAAATGAAAAAATAATGCTGTTTTTAAATCTAATAAAGATTGTAATATCAAGCTTATAATACGTCCTCCATCTAATGGATAAATAGGTAATAAATTAAAGAATAATATCAATTTATTGATAAACATCAAATAATCTGTATAAATAGATGGTGATAACAATCTTATCACAA
>JAJQGQ010000203.1 GCA_021200395.1 Erysipelotrichaceae bacterium | reverse complement strand
CTTTTATTTTTAGCATTATTCTTAATGATTATCAATATATTTTAGTGAGGTGATATTATGCCACGTACTACAAAAGTTAATTGTAAAAATGTATTTAAAAATAATGATAAAGAAAGTATAAAAGCAGCTTATAATTTGAAATGGATTGAATTAATCAATCTTTATGAAAAAGTCAAATGTACGATTTCTCGTATGACATAATCGTCAAATTATCCTATTATGAAGTATAATAACTTCATGTAGAGATAGTTTGTTTTATTTTAATGAGAGGAGTCGAAAATGACAAGTTCAAAATTAAAAGTTGCTATATATTGCCGTTTATCAGAGGAAGACAGAAATAAAGTATGTGAAACTGATGACAGCAATAGTATTCAAAATCAAAAATCTATGTTAATTAAATATTCTATGGATCATAATTGGGATATCTACAAGATTTATAGTGATGATGATTATACTGGTTCTGATAGACGTCGACCTGAATTTAATAATTTATTAGAAGATGCTCAAAATCACAAATTTAATATTGTTTTGTGTAAGACTCAATCTAGATTCACCAGAGAATTGGAGTTAGTCGAAAAGTATATTCATGGTTTATTTCCTATCTGGGGTATTCGTTTTATCAGTATTGTTGATAATGCTGATACTGATAATAAAGGAAATAAAAAGTCAAGACAAATTAATGGTTTGGTTAATGAATGGTATTTAGAAGATATGTCTGAAAACATTAGAAGTGTACTTACAGATAGAAGAAAAAATGGTCATCATATTGGTGCTTTTGCTTTATATGGTTATAAAAAAGATCCAGAGGTAAAAGGACATTTGATTATTGATGAAGAAGCAGCAGCCGTTGTTAGAGAAGTATTTACATTGTATTCACAAGGATATGGTAAAACAAATATTGCTCGTATGCTAAATGATAGGGGAGAACCAAATCCGACAGAGTATAAAAGATTACATGGTTTACGATTTAAAGAACCTAAAACAAAGTATAGTACTTTGTGGAGTTATTATGCTATATCAAGTATGTTGGTGAATGAAATGTATATTGGCAATATGGTACAAGGTAAATATGGAAGTATTTCATATAAAACAAAACAGAATAAGCCAAGACCTAAGGAATTATGGTATAGGGTTGAAGGAACACATGAAGCTATTATTGATCGTGAATTATGGGATAAAGTACAAACCATCATTGCTCAAAAGTATAAACCAGCTACAGGTGGAAAAATTGGAATTTTTGCTGGGAAAGTAAGATGTATGCATTGTGGTTACATCATGTATTCAAGTAAAAGCCACAAAGTTAAACATTATTTAAGATGCCCAACAAGATATAAATCTAAGGATTCCTGTATTGGAGCTCATATTTCTGTAACTAAATTAGAAAGTATTGTTATTGAAGAATTGAGAAAATTATCTGATGATTATATTGATAAGAATCAAATAGAAAACAATGTTCAATTTGGGTTGGATTTAAGTGGTAAGAAAAAATCTATTGAATGTGATATAAAGTCTTATCAAAAAAAGATTGATGAATATACAAAAGGTATTCGAGAACTTTATCTAGATAAGGTTAAAGGAATTCTATCAGAAAATAATTATTTAGATTTATCTAAAGATTTCTCAATTCAAAAAGAAAAATTTGAGCAATTGATTGTTGAGGCTCAAAAGAATATTGAAATTATTGATCAAAGAATGAACGTTGGATTGAATCGTCGTCAAATCATTGATGCGTATACAAATATAGAGCACCTTGACAGACAAGCTGTTGAAGTATTAATAGACTATATTTTGGTCGGCAAAAAGAATCCTGAAACGAAAGAAATCCCTATTGAAATTCATTGGAATTTTTAACTGCTAGTTTGTATAAAAATGATTTCTATTTGAATTTTTGATTTATTAAAACATGAATAAACGACTAAAAATTGCTAAAAATATTAATATGCTATAAGTTAAAAATAAAACTTTCTTTTAGCAATAACCATTTGCATAACACAAATAAAGTGGTTAATTGTTGTGCTTACAAGATTGCACCATCAGCAGCCATTGATTCTGCAATATCTGCCACAGGATCACCCAAGGAAGCAAAACATATCGCATTAAATGGTGTACCAGAAGCATCCACTGGGAATAAGCCACAACCATGATCAGTGTAATAACTTTGTAAACCTGCCGCTTTTATTTCTTCGATAGATACGTCACTTGTTAATTGATAAACAATAGTACATATCATTTCCATATGTGCTAATTCTTCAGTACCAATATCGGTGAGTAATGCTTTTCCTTGATCATCTGGCATTGTATAGCGTTGTGCTAGGTAACGTTGAGAAGCAGCTAATTCACCATTTGGTCCACCAAATTGTGTAATAATATATTTTGCCATTGATAAATCTTTGTTTTTAATGGCAATTGGATATTGCAGTTTCTTAGAATAAATCCACATTTCTTTTCCTCCTCATTGAAATTCCCAAGGCCAAGGGCCTTCAATCCAATCAAAGTGCATACCATTTGTTTCACGTACTTCTATTTCGCCATACATTTCTACAAATTGTTTTCTAGCTTCGTGTGCTTTCTTTGTATTCTCTTTAAACAACTGAAGCATAGCTTCATCATCAGCATATAAATCAAGATATAAATTCAATTCATGGGCGACAAATTCATAGATTTGTAATGTTAATAAAGCTTTTTGTCTCTCGTTTGATGGCTGTAAATAATAATTAGAAAAACCTTTATAACTCATATAGAGATTTTTAAAGAGATTTCCTAAAGTTAGTGCTTCTTGTGGTTCAAAGAGCATGGGTTGATTAGGTGTAAAATAATTGACATTATAATTCATAAGGACCTCCTTCACGATATATTATGTCATTATTTTTAAAAGGTGATAAAGATGTTTAAATTCAGTTCACATATTCTTTTTATAATTGTTTTAGGGGTGGTTATATGAAAGTTCAAGTTGTTTATACTTCACATTGTAAAAACGGAAAACTTTTGGCTCAAGATATGGCAAGATATGTGCGTACTTATGCAAAGCCACTTACAGATTTTGATTTTAATGAGGATATTGATTTATTGGTCATTGGTTTTGAAGAATATTTTTGTATTAAAGATAAGGAATTAGAAGAATTTATTTCTAAGTTATCTCGTGATCATATAAAGAATCTTGCTTTATTTAATTTATTTTGTTTTAAAACAAAGATGATGGATGATATTATCACTTTATGTCATATTAATGATTTACCTTTAATGAGAGAAACCTACTCATGTAAAAAAAGTTTAAAACGCAAGGCAGTACTTAGTGATGATATTATTTCTGGTGGACGTGTTTATATAGAAGATATGGTTAATATATGTAATCATTATTACTAAAAAACGAGCTGAAAATCAGCTCGTTTTATTCTATGACCATTGCATCAGGAATATATTTGACAGGATCATCTTTATTAATATAGTCATAAAATAGAATACCTTCAAAATGATCTAATTCATGTTGTAAACATATAGATAAGAAACCTCTTGCGACAATAGTGACATCTTGATGAGTTAAAACATCATATGCTTTAACGGTAACTTTAGCATGTCGAGGAACAACACCCTCAACTTCATAATTGACACTTAAGCATCCTTCACCATCTTTTAAATAAGATTCTTTTTCTGTATAAGAGATAATTTTGGGATTAACCAAGGCATAATCATCAGACTTCTTTAGATTCCCATCACTATCATATGTAAGAACATGAATGGCACACATTCTTTTTGGTATCCCAAGTTGAATAGCAGCTATACCTACAGCTGGTCTTAAATCATATTCTTCGCATTTCTCTTCATCTTGAGAATAAACAAGAAATTGATGCATATCTAATAATAATTGTTCATCTTCTTGACTCAAAGGCATCTCAACAGGTAATGACTTTTCCCTAATAAGCGAATCGTTATCTTCTATAATATCCTTCATTAATAACATTTCTTCCACCTCGCATGTTATTCTAACATAAAATAGAGATGATTACCAATAAAATGAAAAATATGCTAGAAAATCTAGCATACTTTTGTACATCCACAGATAATCAATAATAAGAAGACAACAAGGACAATCGCAAACCAAGTACCACCATTGCCACCAAATGAATGACCACAGCTAAATGGATTATACCCATAAACAGGATAATAACCACAACTGCCATAATTATAGCATCCGTTCATAACTATCCTCCTTTCATTTTAAAGTATTCATTCCATTGAAAATTGCTAGGGTTTCTACCTATTTATTATTTAAATTTTCAAAGATATCATGTATAATATGAAATCAAGGGGTGATAAAATGTACGATTATCCATTAGATTATAGTTGGAGTACAGATGAAGTGATAGATGTTATGTCTTTATATAATGCTGTTGAAAAAGCTTATGAAGAAGGTATTACAAAGACTGAACTTATGGAGTGCTATCAAAAATATATAAAAATTGTTGATTCTAAGAGTGAACAAAAAAAGTTTGATCAGGCTTTTCAAGAAGCTTCTGGTTATTCTATATATAAAGCTATCCAAATGGCTAAAGATAATGATTGGATTGATTTAAGATGAAAAGAATACGATATATTATAGATTTAATTAGAAAAATATTTAGAAGTCGTGGTGTTGATCGTCCAATTTATTTTTGTGTTATTTTTTTATCTATTTTTGGAATCATTATGATTGGTAGTGCTTCTGTTGGTTCTACCGCAAAATATGGTGCTAATTATGCTATTATGAATATGACAAAACAAGCGTTATTTGTTTTATTTGGTTTAGCGATTATGATATTTTTTACACGATGCTTTAAAAAATCATGGATTAATGAATATTCTACTTGGATTCTTTATTTGATTGGTTTTGTGTTGTTGCTTGTTTGTTTATTTTTTGATGATGTTAATGGTTCTAAGGCATGGATACATATTGGATCCTTTACTATTCAATCATCAGAATTTATGAAGATTATCTTAATCTTATTTTTATCTTATCATTTTGGCGAAATTGAAGAATATTGTGTTATTCCTAAAAATATTTCAACTGAAAAACGTCATAATATGTATTTGCGTAAAATATGGTATTGTATTATAAGACCGATTATTGCTTGTGTTGCTGTGTTTGGGGTAGTCGGATTGTTACAAAGTGATTTAGGTAGTGCCTTGATTATAGCTTTTATATGTATGGGATTATTTTATGTTACACCAAGACCTTTTTATCGTAAGTTTAAGAAAGTTGTATCGATATTATTAGTTGCAGCCTGTGTAGTATTTGCTTTTTTGGCGGGATTTGTCTTAAAATCACATCAATTAGCTCGTTTTACAACATGGTTAAATCCTTTGGGAGATGCTTTGGGTGATGGTTATCAATTAGTTAATTCAATGATTGCTTTTTCTAATGGAGGTTTATTTGGTTTAGGGTTTGGTAGTAGCCAACAAAAATATGGTTTTATTCCTGAATCACATAATGATTTTATTGCAGCTATTATTTATGAAGAATTAGGTTTAGTTGGTTTTTTAATGTTTTTAATTCCTTATTGTATTATTATATATCGACTCTTTCAATACGGCTTAAAGATGAAAGATACTAAGAGTAAGCTAATACTTTATGGTGTTGGTTTATATTTCTTTGCTCATTTGATTATTAATGTTGGTGGTGTTTCAGGATTTATTCCGATGACGGGGGTTCCTTTACTGCTTATATCTTATGGTGGTTCTTCTTTATGGGCTTCAATGATAGGTTTGGGTATTTGTCAATCTATTATCGCTAAATATAATCGTGATCTTTTAAAAGCACAAATTGAATAATTTGTCATATGCTACAATAGGTGAGAATATGAATATTGATAGTTTTAAATCCTTTATAAGGACAATTCCATCTATTAGAGATGAAGTAGAAAGTGGACGTTATAGCTGGCAACAGCTTTATGAATATTATATTTTATATGGTGAAGATGATAAAATATGGGAACCATATAAAAAGGATAATCATAATGATTTATCATATTTATTAGATATTTTAAAGAATATTGATTTAGAAGCTCTTTCGAAAACATTTGAAGGATTACAACAAGTATTAAGCTTATTATCAGCTTTTATGCTAAAAGAAGAAAAGACATCTTCGTGGTATGATGATTAATGAAGATATGATGCAATATATGAGAATGCATCCTAAGTGGTATCTTATATTATCTAGATATCCTGAACAAATGGATCGTTTTATGAGTCAATATCGTTTAGATAACCATTGTAGTATGAATGATTATCTATCAAAAATAGGAACTTTAATACAAATGATAGATATGTTAATATAGGAGAATATATGTTTGAAATTATTAATGAACTTGTAGATGCTATAAAAAATGATGATATTTATCAATCTTATATCAATGCTAATAAAGCTTTAAATGATACCAAAACATTGGCTTTACTTTCAAGGCATCAAAGTCTCATGGAAGATTATTATCGTTTAAGACAATATGATTCTTATATATCATTAGATGATATAAAAAAAGAAATTCAAGAAGTTAATGAAGAAATTCAAAAAAATGATTGCATTATGATTTACTATGATAAATATTATAAACTGAATGATTTATTAGAAGAAGTCACTAATATTGTATTTAATGATATTAGTG
>JAJQGQ010000002.1 GCA_021200395.1 Erysipelotrichaceae bacterium | reverse complement strand
AATCAATTCCCTCATAACCATTACATGCCTCTATTACCTGGGCGCCTTGCTTATTAAAATACTCTACAATAAACATACGAATAAGTTTTTCATCCTCTACTAATAAAACTTTCATCCCCAGTCACCTCATTTCTTTTATATTATAATATAAATTTGTGTAAAAGATATGAAAAAAGGTGAATAAATCACCTAATAAATTTAATATATGTTTCATCACCATAATATTTGGATTTTGCTATTCTTTTAAATTTTAATTTTTGTAGTAAATGAATAGAACGTTTATTGGCAGAATAAACATAACATAATACCTTTCTAAACTTATATGTTTCTTTCATATACTGACAAAAAGCATCAATGATTTCACTAGCATATCCCTGTCCCCAATAATCACTATCCAATGTATATCCTAAGACAAAAGCTTTTCTGGTAAATACTTCTACAAATATATCACCTATTAATAAATCATTATCTTTTAGACATATTGCTAATTGATAATTAGATTTAACTTTATTAAAGCTAGATATTTCTTTAGAAGTACTAATACGCCTATAGGCATCACTTACAGAATATGTATCCCATGATTGATATTGAGCTACTTCCGCTTTACTTCTATAATCGCTTAAACGATAAGCATCATTATTTTCAAAGGTTCTTAAATAAAGCCTAGATGTTTCTAATATTTTCATTTTAAATGATAGTAAATGAATAACATACGATCCTTACCACTTAAATCTTTAATGATTTCATATGGTGTATCAGGAAAATAATATTGTAATGCTTCATCCATGAGTTTTCTTTGATCAAAACCCATTTCAAAAGCTAATAATGCTTTATCTTTAATGATTTCTTTAGCAGAAGCAAAGATTTTCCTATAGAAGTATAAGCCATCATTACCACCAAATAATGCTACATGGGGTTCATTATCCTTAACAATGCTTTCTATTTCTTGATTGCTAGGTATATATGGTGGATTAGATACTAGAATATCTACTTTAATATGATTATCTATAAATGGTTGTAACATATCACCTTGATAGAATGTAATAGGAGCTTGTAGATTATTGGCATTTGTTTTTGCAACTTCTAAAGCTTTTTCGCTAATATCACTTGCATAGACACGAAGTTTGGGTTCTTCTAAAGCCAAAGAAATACCAATAGCTCCAGAACCAGTACCAATATCACATAAATCAATAGAATCATATTCATCAAAATAATCATCAATACGATATAATATATTCTCTACCAATTCTTCGGTTTCATAACGTGGTATTAAAACATCTTCATTAACTATAAAATCTCTACCATAAAATGTTTCTTTTCCTTTAATATATTGAATGGGTTCTCCATCCATATAACGTTTCATTCCTTGATTGAATGCTTCTAATAAATCACTATCAACTTCTTCATCCATCATTAAATATAATTGATGAGGTTCTTTGTTCGCCAAATGATAAAACAAGACTTTTGCGACATTCACATCTTTATTATATTCATCTAACATCATTTCATTTTGACGAATGAGTTCTCGTACTTTCATTAGTTATTTTCACCTGCTAATTTTAAGCGTTGATCTTCATTAATCAAAGCTTCTATAATATCATCCAATTTACCTTCCATAATACGATCTAATTGTTGAATTGTTAAACCAATACGATGATCAGTGACACGATTTTGTGGATAATTGTAAGTTCTAATCTTCTCACTACGATCACCACTACCTATTTTACTTCTACGTTCACTACCAATTTCCTCTTCTTGCTGTCTAACCATCATTTCGTAAAGTTTTGTACGCATAGCTGTCATTGCTTTATCTTTATTATCATGTTGACTTCTACCATCTTGAGAAGTTGTGACCGTACCTGTAGGAATATGTGTTATACGTACTGCTGAATCAGTTTTATTGATATGCTGTCCTCCAGCTCCAGATGCTCTATAAGTATCGATTCTTAAATCATTAGGATCTAATTCAAAGTCTACTTCTTCTGCTTCAGGCATAACAAGGACAGTTGCAGTTGAGGTATGAACACGACCTTGAGTTTCAGTTTTTGGTACACGTTGAACACGATGTGAACCAGATTCAAATTTCAATTTAGAATAAACGCCTTCTCCTCTAATCATAAATGAAATCAATGAATAACCTCCAGCTTCACTAACAGCCGCTTCCATAACTTCTATTTTCCAGCCTTGTGATTCGGCATATTTCACATACATACGATATAAATCACCCGCAAAAATATTACCTTCATCACCACCAGCAGCACCTCTAATTTCCATAATAATATTCTTATTATCATTAGGATCCTTAGGAATCAATTCAAGATGAAGTTTTTCTTCTATTTGAGGTTTCTTTTCTTCTAATTCACTTAACTCCATCTCAGCCATTTCTTTTATTTCAGAATCATCTTCTTCTAACAATTCTTTAGCTTCTTCAATACCTGTTAAAACTTTCTTATATTCCTGATACAATTGATAAGCTGTTTCTAAAGATGCTTGTTCCTTACTTGCTTCAGTCATTTTATGAATATCTGAAGCAATACTAGGATCCATCAATATTTCAGTTAATTCCTCATATCTTCTTTCGATTGTTTCTAATCTTTCTATCATATTATTCATACTTAAACCTCCAAACCTCTACCATTATATTATAAACTTCTTAAATATGCAAAATAATCTTTATATTTTCATTGACTCATATTTTCAATTTTTTTATACTTATTTTGTGGAGGTATAATCAATGTTAAAAGCAATTATTTTTGATATGGATGGATTAATGATTAATAGTGAAGAAGTCACTTATGAAAGATATGTCAAAGTATTAAAAGATATGAATTTAGATATGTCTAGAGAGTTTTATACAACATTACTAGGACAAACTGTACCAAGAGCTTTTCATAAGATGCGTGCTTTTTATGGTGAGGATTTCCCTTGTCAGGAAGTTATTGATAAGGTTCATGTTTTATTAAATGATGATTTTAAAGATAAAGGAATACCTATTAAAAAAGGACTTATAGAATTATTAGAATATTTACAAAAAAATAATTATAAGATGATTGTTGCATCATCTAGTAGTAAGGAACGTGTCACAAAATTATTAAAGCAAGTTAATGTTTATCATTATTTGGATGATTGTATTTGTGGTGATGAAGTATCACAAGGTAAACCAAATCCTGAAATTTTCTTAAAAGCTTGTCATAAATTAAATGTTAAAACTAACGAAGCAATGGTTATTGAAGATAGTGAAGCAGGTATCGAAGCAGCAAATGCTGCTAACATTCCAGTTATCTGTATTCCGGATATGAAATATCCTGATAAAGAATATGCTGATATGACATATAAAATTCTTGAATCTTTAGATCAAGTTATAGATGTATTAGAATCTGAATAATCAGATTCTTTTGTTTTTCTTAAGGATTTCTTAATCATTTTATGATTATCAATATTTATAATAATCTTAAGAAGGTGATATCAATGTCTATTTGGATGATGATTTCGTTGTCATTAAGTTTTATATTATTGGTATTAGGAGCCATATTTGTTTATGATCAAATCAAGACAGCTCCAGTGATCAAATGAAGAAATTATTAGGATTATTTGTTGTAGCATGTATACTTGTTATTGTGTCTACAAATATCTGTATGTATGCATCAACATCCTCGCTTATAAATGATGATTCAAATGCAGATGTTATTTTGGTATTAGGCTGTGGCACAAAAGATGGAAAACCATCTTTGATGTTAAAAGATAGATTGGATAAAGCCATTGAGCTCTATGAAAACAAGCAAGCTTCTACTATTATATTAAGTGGTGATCCTAGCGATAATGAAGTTGAAATCATGAAAACATATATGATTGATGAAGGAATGAGTGAAGATGTTTTAATATTAGATAATGAAGGCTATTCAACATATCAAAGCTTATATAACGCTAAGAATATATATGACTTTAATAATATCATTGTCGTTACGCAACAATATCATATGTATCGTGCATTATATATTGGTATATCTTTAGATATGAATGTTAGTGGTGTAAGTGCACAAAATGTGAGATACAATGGACAAATTGTTAGAAATGTTAGAGAAATATTAGCGCGTACTAAAGATTATTTTAGTTGTCTATTTGGACTAGAAACAGATTATATAGGTATTAATATATAAAACCCTTAGCAAAGGCTAAGGGTTTTATGATACATTCTTATCTTCAAATATAAATACAGGATCATCATTAAATAAAACTGTTTCTTGTGTAATAATAACCTTTTTAATATCTTCATTAGATGGCACTAAATACATCACATCACGCATAATTTTTTCAATAATAGTACGAAGCCCTCTAGCTCCTGTATGTCTTTCAATGGCTAATTGAGCAATAGATTTGATAGCATCATCTTCAAATTCCAAATCGACATGATCAAATTTTAAAAGAGCTTGATATTGTTTAATAAGAGAATTTCGTGGTTCTTTCATAATATGTATTAAATCTTTTTCATCTAATGGATCAAGTGACGTAATAACTTGAAGTCTACCAATAAGTTCAGGTATCAAACCAAATTTTAATAGATCAGCAGCTGTTAATTCTTCATGTAATGTACTACTATAAGTAATACCTTCTGCTTCCTTACGAGTTTCCACTATTTGATTTAAACCTTCAAATGCCCCACTACAAATAAATAAGATATTAGATGTATCAATTCTTATCATTTCCTGCATAGGATGCTTTCTACCACCTTGTCCTGGAACAGAAGCAACAGTACCTTCAATAATTTTTAATAAAGCCTGTTGAACCCCTTCACCTGATACATCTCTAGTAATAGAAACATTTTCAGATTTTCTTGCGATTTTATCAATCTCATCTATAAAAATAATCCCTTTTTGAGCTTCTCTAATATTATAATTAGCTGCTTGTATAAGTTTTAATAAGATATTTTCCACATCTTCACCAACATACCCAGCTTCTGTTAAAGTTGTTGCATCAGCAATGGCAAAAGGCACTTTGATAATTTTTGCTAAGGTTTGTGCTAATAATGTTTTCCCACAACCAGATGGTCCAATCATTAATACATTACTTTTTTGTATGCCATTACGTTTAGATAGCTTAGGATTATTAATAATCTTCATATGATTATAGACAGCAACAGCTAAGGTTTTCTTAGCTTCTTCTTGTCCTATCACATATTCATCTAATTTTTCTTTAATTTGCATTGGATTAAGCATTGGTCTTTGTTGTCTTTCAATATTTGAACCTTCTAAACCTTTGAATTCATCATTAAAATCTTCTGCACATTCATTACATATACAAAGATCTCCACGACGTATCATCTTACGATTTTCATCTGCTACTTCTCCACAAAATGAACATCTTAATTTTCCCATTTATTACACCTCTACTTTTTTCACTTCTACACCTTGACTTAATAAATATTCTTCACTTTCATTAGGAATCCCAGAATCCGTAAAAACACATGATACCTCATCAGTTGGCAATAAATTGACCAAGCCAATTTGATTAAACTTGAGTGATTCACTCAATACTATGACATTTTTCGCTTGTTTTGCCATATCTCTAACAGTTTGAGCACGCATAAAATCGTTCCCTGTAAAACCTGTTTCTTTAGAAAAACCATCGGTACCTATAAAAAATTTATCAACAAAGAAATTTTGTGCACAAGCTAATGTCATTGGACCAACAACAACCTGAGCTTCTTTTTGATAATCGCCACCTAATAATATAATTTTAACGCGAGCACTTTTACGAACATAATCAGCAATATAAGCTGAATTTGTAATAATTGTAACATCATGTTTTTGTTTTGATAATTCCAATGCTAATAAAGCACAACATGATCCTGATTCAATCATGATACTTTCACCATCATGAATATCTAAACAAGCTCTTTGCGCTATCTTTTGTTTCACATCATAATGATATGCTAATCGATTATCTAAATTGTCCTTAGAATGTAACGTAGCATAACCATGCATACGTTTAACTAAGCCTTCATTTTCTAATTTATCTAGATCTTTACGAATGGTAACTGCAGATACATGCATTAATTGCGATAGTTGATTTACATCTACTTTTTCATTTTCAGTTAATAGTTCTAATATTTTAGTATGTCTATCACTCATTTTTCCCATCAAAATCACCGACCTAAGAATAACATAAAAAAATATCATATGCAAACTATATTCAATAACAATATCAAGAAAAAAACAAGCCCTGGCGAAGCTTGCTTTCTTATTTCATGGAATGGTTTTAACCAAGGATAATTGCTTAATACAGCCACGTATGTCTAGATTTGATCTGGCTTTAAATCATAATGACGATGAATAGGAGTATGAGGGCGACTATATAAAAATATTATCCATTATCCAAAATTATTATTTTACCTATCAGTAAGCTCTGGCTAACTCATTGATAGAAATTTTAGTTAGCTTTAACTAACTACAAATATAGAATACACTGTTTTTTTATATTTGTCAATAAGTTTTATAAAAACTTTTTATACTTTTATGTTACAATGGTTTTGAGGTGATTATATTGGATAAAGTATATACATTACAAGTCATAGCAAATGAGAATACTTTTGAGTTAAGTCAAATAGTTACTACCAAAAAAATATCTCAAAATGATCAAATAATTATTAATGAATTATGGACAAATTATATTAATAATCCACAAAAAGCTATTTATGAATTAGGATTTATGAAAAAATACAAATGGTTTACGC
>JAJQGQ010000034.1 GCA_021200395.1 Erysipelotrichaceae bacterium | reverse complement strand
AATCTGATATTTTAAATAATCTAAAACACAAACTAAGCAATGAACCGAAGAAACCGTCTTCTAAAAAAGCAAATAGTGAATCAATAAGTTTAGCTATAAGTTTAGACAATATTTTAAAGATTCTTTCTAAGACCGACAAATTATCAGGAAGAGAAAAAGCCCTCATTGAACTTCAACAACTTCAATACGATTATGCTGATGGCTATGGTCATTATGGTCCAACAATAGCCAAGCTGACTGATTTACTTGCTAAGTATAAGGAATTATATACCTATAGCGATCCACTTGCAGAATCAGAAATGAATAAAGAAATCAAAGAAAACCACGAAAAAATCTTAGATGAGGAATTTAAAAGATTTTTAATACAATTATTTTGTTTTTCTTTAATATATTTGATTATCTGTATACTATCATTGGGTGGTTTTTGGTTTGGTTTGTTTTATTTGATTGCTGCTATTGTTTTGCTTATAATTGGTATGATGAATGAAGAAGATGGTATGTTTGTATTGATAGCATTATGTGAAATAATACCACTTTTTATTGTTTTAGTAGAATGTTTTTTTGGCGTAGAAGGGTTTTATCTTTTTTCTATTGAATTTCATCAGCTTATACAATGGTTTATTTTGATATGTTTTCTTTTGTGGTATTTCTCTGAACGTTACAGTTTAGCTCATAAATGGAATAATGAAAATAAAAGTATGAATAATCGTATCTTATATGCTAGAAAAATGACAAATGATATCAAAGAAATGCGTGAGGAATTATTAAAATTAAAAGAGCCATTATATCAAGAGTATGATAAAGTTAGAAATGAATATATTCATAAATATAGTGAATATTTATCTGACACAGAAAAAGAAAATTTGTGTAGAGATTTACCTGAAACATTTTGGTGGGAAATACCAAGAGAAGAAGTTAGTTCTATAACAATCAATCTACGTTCAGTTGGTACAGAAGCAGATGATGCTGATAATTATGTTAGAAGAGAAGCCACATATTTTTTTGCGACTAATTATTCTGCATTATATCCACACATTGATCAATTTAAGCAAAAATATCTATCCATATTTAATGGTTGTCGAATTAATGGAGTTTGCTATGAAGTTGAATATGAACAAA
Source organism: Erysipelotrichaceae bacterium (assembly GCA_021200395.1). Taxonomy (GTDB): domain Bacteria; phylum Bacillota_I; class Bacilli_A; order Erysipelotrichales; family Coprobacillaceae; genus JAJQDJ01. The sequence continues at coordinate 5,644 of JAJQGQ010000034.1, read as the reverse complement.
TCATAGCTTGTGAACCTGTAACATATACGACAACACATACAGAAAATAAATATTCTGGTTTTAAAAAAGCACTTGCTATGGGAAGTTATATGGGATTAGGTAATAATCTTGATCAAGCATTCAACAATGGTGAAATATCTAGCACTGAATATCAAGAATTAAGAGCATTATATTTTGCTGGAGGATCAAAATTGGATGATAAACTCAATGATACAATTACAATTGAAGAAACAGAAACTTATACACCACATGACCATAAAGCAAGTAATGTGGGTTATATTATGTTATTAAACGATCCTCAAAATAAAGGTTATGCCCTTGTTGATATATCTGGTGTATATCAACATATGGAGCATATTGAAGAAACCTTACATCCACGATATGTTGGTGGTTCCTATTATGGAATTGCACCATTTATGCCTAAGATTAAAATAACTCGTATACTTGGAGATCCAGTTAAAAGAGATCCGAAAATAGTCGCAAAAATGCATTTTATGCGTGAAGAATGTCGATAAGCAAAAACGATCAGTCTATACTGATCGTTTTTTATAATGAACACACCACACATAAAATCAAAAAGAAAATCAAAATACCTGCTATAGCTGGCGACATCACCAAAAGAAAGATTTGATCTATAACACTAACATTCACAAGTCCTGTAATCAATATACCAGCGCCTATACCACCAGCACCTGCCATAAGACTACCAAATAATTCAAATCCTAATAAATCTACAAAAATACTGCCACCAAATAAAGCAATAAACACAACTATTCTACCGATTTCTGCACCTTCATCACTTAAAAAATCAAAGCCAAATATAAAACTTAAAACTAAACTAATAATCAATCCACCAATACCTAAAAAAACACCCATACGATCATATGCTAAAAAAGCACTAATTAAAATGATTAAAACCCCAACAATAATTCTTATTATGGATAACATATAATTTTCCCCTTTAAAATAATAAATTCACTATACCACTAATACCTATCATAATATATGTAAGCTTTCTAAGGAATGCACCATTAAGTTTATCAACGATTCTAGAAGCGATTAATCCACCAATCATAATACTTACTACACCTATAGCTATATAAGGTAAATGAGCTATTGTAATAATACCATTATAAATTCTAAAGCATGTATTATAGATACAATTAATCATAAAGAACAATGAAATTGTACCTAGATATTCATGCGTATTATGCGTTTGTGATAAGAAATATAAAACCATTAAAGGTCCCCCAATACCAAATAAGCCATCACAAATTGCGGATACAACAATACATATAAGTGAAACAATAAGACTGAGTTTCTTTCTTTCACCTTTATCAATGAATAAGTAATAAATAGCTAATATTATTAAAAATATACCAAATACTTTTTTCATCAATGTTTGATTTACTGTAGTTGCTAGAGTAATCGTAATACTACAAACCAAAATATATAAAATAGCTGGTGGGATAATCTTTTTAATATTGATATATTGTCGATAATTAACCACCATGACCAAATTTAAAAATGTACATATAGCTGTCGAAATACCTGCAGCTTGAAGCAGTGCAAAAATATGTGGAAATACCATCATCATAACAATTGAAGCCCCAAAACCTGTAACACCTTGCACCAAGCCTGCTAGCAAGGCTATACCTAGAATCATATAAACCATTTTCTTCTCTCCATTTTACTATCATATAATTTGATTATATAAAATGCATTAAAAATATCAAGAAATTTTTATAAAACAAAATACCCATTTCATCTTAGGCTTGTTATTACAAAAATTGCAAAAAAGATAGAACAATAATATTGCTCTATCTTTATATAATTAGTTCATATCTATGAAGTGAATGCTATTGCATAATAGGAAAAGGAAGAAATAGTTTTTCATAGATTCACTCTTTATTTAACACAAATTCTTACAACATGAGGTTTTAAGGGTTTTGGTTAGGATAAACGATACAATTATATTTTTATTTTGAATAGATGTTTGATGCCTCTTATAAGAACCTGGAAAAAAGTTAGAGATCGAACTAAGTTATCTGAGTCTATATATTTATTAATAGCTCTTAGTGTTGCTTTGTTATCACGAGTGGAAAAAGTAAAGTTACCATTTTCTTTAGTTGATAGAGCAAATCTAGAAATATATTTTCCCTTCAAATAAACTGAGGCATAGACGCATTTGATTTCTCCCCAAGGTATTTGAATATAATCTTTTTCATTTCTATCACTATAGAATTCAAAAGCTTTATCACCTATCATAATGCTTCCATAATTTGTTAAACCATTTAAAGAGGTTGCTTTAATTGTCATATCAACTGTTTTGTTTTGAGATTGAACCATACTTTTTCCTCCCTATAAATTACATAATACCTATAACTCTACCAACAATACCTACAATAAATAATGCAATAATGATAACGATAGGTGAAACTTTCTTCTTTAATAAGTAACAACATAATAATGTTAAACATACTGCTGCTAAACCTGGAATCAAAGAATCTAAGTTTGTTTGTAATGTTGTTTCTTTGATAACATTCAAACCATCTGCACCCAAAGAACTATATTGTTCCAAAGCCGTCTTAATACCATCAGCATTACCCTCAATAGCGCTCCAATCAATATAAGCACCTTCAGATTGCGTTACTGAAGAAACAACTGGTGTAAATGAAATAGATACCCAACGTTGAACCAAAGCACCGATAATAAACATACCAAGAATAGATGCACCTGAAGTAATTTTACCTAGTAAACCACCAGATAAATCTTTCGTAATAGCTGTTCCAACTTGATAACCAAATTCTTGTGTATACCAAATAAATGCCATACGAATAATATTCCAAGCAAAGAAGAAGATTAAAGGTCCAGCAATGCTACCACTCATAGCAAGCGATGCACCTAAAGCCCCTAAAATAGGTCTAACTGTATACCAGAATACTGGGTCACCAACACCAGCTAATGGTCCCATCATACCTACTTTAACACCTTGAATAGCTTGATCATCAATTTCAGCACCATTAGCTTTTTCTTCTTCCAAAGCTAATACAACACCCATAACTGGAGCAGATACATAAGGATGCGTATTATAGAATTCCATATGTCTTTTCAATGCTGCAATTTGATCTTCTTTATTAGTATATAATTTCTTAATAGCTGGAATAATTGAATAACACCAGCCACCGTTTTGCATACGTTCATAGTTCCAAGATCCTTGAAGGAATTGGTGACGCCATGCAACGGACATACGATCTTTTTTAGATAATGTAATTTTGTCTGCCATTTTACTTTCCTCCTTCAAGATTAATAATCATTCAAAATATCGCCAAGCGGATCGCCTGAACCACCTGAGCCACCACCATTAGAACCAGCACTGTCTTTTAAGCCTAAATAAACTAAAGCTAAAACAACACCAATAGTACCTAATGCAATCAATGTTAATTCACTAATAGCTGCTAAAGCAAAACCTAAAGCAAAGAAAGGCCAAGTTTCACCAGTAGCCATCATATTAATAACCATAGCATAACCAACAGCGGCAACCATGCCACCACCTACAGTCATACCACCTGATAACCATTCAGGCATAGCATTAAGAATATTTGTTACTGATTCAGCAGGAATAATACATAATGCTAATGCAGGAATTGCAATTCTGACACCTTGTAAACAAATAGCTAAAATTTGCCACATTTCAATACCACGCATATCACCTTTTTCAGCACAAGCATCCATAAAGTGAACCATTGGAATTGCAATCGTACGACAAATCATAGTTAAAAATAAACCAGCTACTGAAAGAGGTACAGCTACAGCAATTGAAGTAGAAATAGCTGTTGTTGTATCAGTAGAACCACCTTGTAAACCTAATACCATAATGATTGCAGATGCAACTGATGCCAAAGCAGCATCTGGTGCAACTGCAGCACCAACGTTTGCCCAACCCAAGGCAATCATTTGTAATGATCCACCAAGAATAATACCTTCTGTTAAATGCCCACTTACTAAACCAATTAATGTACAAGCCACTAATGGTTGATGGAACTGGAATTCATCCAAAATACCTTCCATACCTGCAAGAAAGGCAACTATAACGATTAAAACGATAGTAATAACACTCATTATAATTTCCTCCTTTATTAACCCAGATCAGCTTTAGCTTTCTTAAGTAAGCCATTAATATCATCATCTGCATCACTAGGTACTTTACGAACACTAATTTTGATACCTTTATCCATGATTTTTTCAATTGTTTCAACATCATTTTTATCCATTGCTAAAGCCTTATTTACAACAACTTTACCTAATGAATGAGCCATAGATCCTAAATTAAGTTCTTTAATGTCTACGCCACCTTCAATTGCACGAAGTGCATCTTGAGGCGTTTCAAATAAAAGCATTGCTTTCATACCACCAAAACGTGTATCCTTAGCTACTGCAATCATCTTGTCAATTGGTACAACATGTGCTTTTACTCCAGGAGGCGCAGCCTCAATAATCATTTGTTTACGTAAATCATCTTTTGATACACTATCAGAAACAACAATAATACGATCTGGTGAAACTGTCTTTGTCCAAGTTGTTGCAACTTGTCCATGTAACAAACGTGTATCAACTCTCGCTAATACATACTTAATCTTACCATCACCAATAACTGTACCTTCTGGAATTGCTCCTTGAGGTGCTGCTTGTACAACCTGTTTTGTTTCAGGTTCTGGTTCCAATGTTTCTGGTTTTGGTTTAATTCCCTCTCTACCAATCTTCGTAATGTGCTTTGCAACTTCATGAGCTGTATCCATAGACATACGAGCAGCATAAGCTTCAATAAGCATTGGTAAATTTAAACCAGTTACAATTGCCCAAGTATCTTCATGTCCATCAAGTAAAAAACTTGATTGATTGAATGGCGTTCCACTCCATAAATCAACTAAAAATAAAACTTGTTCCTGATCTTCAAAAGTAGCAATAGCTTTTTCCATTTTTGCTCTAATATCATCTGGCCCTTCACTTGGCTTTAAAGTAACAGCTTTAACATTTTCCTGTTCACCAAAAATCATTGAACCTGATTGTAAGATACCATTAGCGAATTCCCCATGACTTGCAAGAATAATTCCTACCATGAATTTCTCTCCTTTCTTCTCTTTAATAGCAAATAAAAAAAAGCAGGCATAGCTTTAAGACATGTTAAAACATATCTTAAATAGCTATTGCCTGCTTATCAGTTACACACTATTAAAAATTCTTTTATTAAATTAATTCTAGCACTAAAAACACATAAAGTCAATGTAATTAGAAATTTTTAAAAATATATTTTCTCGTTTTAAATTATTTATTTGCTATTATTAACTCTTCAATATGTAATGATATATATCCAATTTCATTTGATTGTATTTTTTCACCTAAAGCTATTGATAATTTGTCTACAATATTCATAGCTTTATCATAAGCATATGGATATATTTGTTTTATTGTTTGATTGATATCCAATAGTTCTCTTTTTGGATTATTCAAATTAAATCTAATATGTCTAATCATTCTAACAAAGGATACTGATTGATAATCAATTTTAATATTTAAATCTTTTTCGATATCAGATATTTCATTCGATATAATTTTTATAATGTTTAGTCATACATTGGTAATA
>JAJQGQ010000232.1 GCA_021200395.1 Erysipelotrichaceae bacterium | reverse complement strand
ATATTATATATAGCATTTACAAGTAAACCAATCATCGCAGGAATGGATAATTCTACAAGTAATGGTAATATTTTCTTTGTGCCCATCTTATTATCATCCATATATTATCCCTCCATAATTTTTACAAAATACTGCCTATTTCTAGGTCCATCAAACTCACATAAATAAACACTTTGCCAAATACCTAATAATATCTTACCATTTTCTACAATCAATGTTTGATTACAATTAAAAGCTGTTGATTTCATATGTGCATGAGAATTTCCTTCAAAATGACGATAATCACTATGATTGGTAGGAAATACACGTTCATATCCATTAATCATATCTCTTACAACATCAGGATCCGCATTTTCATTAATGGTAATACCAGCTGTTGTATGAGGTGTATAAACGACTATAATACCATTTTGAATGTTAGAATCTTTTAAATCTTCTTTAATTTGATAAGTAATATCAATCATTTCCATTCTTTTAGAAAATTGATATCTATGTTTATATAACATTGTTACACCTCCAAATATTTTTTATAAATATCTCTTAATTCTTCTTTAACATCTAATATGGCATTCATACTTGTAAAAAAATCATCAATAAAATTGGTTTCACCATTATACATACACCATGTAATTTCATAACCAGAAAAAGTATAAGCTAATGAAGAATATAAAATCTTAGGATCATTCATATTATTGATTTCGTTAGCATCTTGAGCCTTTTCAATAATCATAATAGCCAATTCTGTTAAATTTTCTCGCATATCAAAGCTATGATGATTTTCATTCAAATTAGTAATCATCATTTGACTAAATAAATCTGGTCCAAATTTCATCGTATCTTGAATTAATGAACTAAAAATCATAACCAATTGTTCATAGTGGCTATTTGCTTGTAAAAAGCGATAGGTATCCGTCGTAATATCATGAATTGTACGATCATATAAATTTAATATCAATTCATCTTTAGATCCTGCATATTTATAAAATGTCGGTTTTGTTATTTCACAAGCATCACATATATCATTAATAGTCACATTATTGTATCCTTTAGAAGAGAATAATTCTAAAGCAATGTTACTTATTTCTTCTTTATTAATCTTTTGCATAAAAACACCTCTTTGGTAATATTAACACATTTTGACTTATTTGTCTTTAGATTATATTATGTGTTATAATACGTTTATAGGGAGATATAATAATGAATAGGAACAAAAAGATTAAAGAATTGGCCAAACTTATGAATGACAAATCATTGATTAAAGTACCAGTGATTAATGATATTGTTAAATGTTTTGATATTCTTTTAGATGATGAACAATTGGATTATTTATTAAAGTTAAATAATAAGAAATATAGTTATGATGGATTAAGAGAATTATATGATAAAGATGATTTTGATGATTTTATTTATCAACTATTACATTATGGAATGATTTGGTGCATTGACGAACAATATGAATTATCACCCATATTACCTGGATGGATAGAAATATGTTTGAGTGGTCCAATGGATGATAAGAAAAGACAAGTTATGGAAACTTTCAAAGGTTTTGAAGAGTTTTTAAAAATGGTCAATTTACCAGGTATTAGACAATATCTCAATCATCATGCCATTAAAAACCTTGAAACCCATCCTGCTCATATGTCGACTTATATATCACAAAACAATAATATTAAAATAAAAATCAATAAAAAAATAGAATCCCAACAAGAAGTTATTCAAGAAGGTGACGTTTATGCCTTGCTAAAAAAACATCCTGATGATATAGCTGTCATGAATTGTATGTGTCGTACGATTAAACAAAGTGATCATCATGAATGTGCTTATCATATGCCTATGCGTGTATGTATGGTGGTTGGTAGCTTTGCGAGACAGATTATTAAATATGATGTAGGTGATAAGATTAGCTTAGATGAGGCGATTAAGATAGTAGATGAGTGTGCAAAGTTAGGGGCTATTCATACAATTTATCATTATGGGATGAATAGTGAGCAAGAAGAGATATGTATTTGTAATTGTTGTAAGGATTGTTGTTTTATTTATGGTGGTTATCAAGATGGTACAGTAAGTAATATTAATGTGAAAGCTTATTATATGTCTACGATTAAGAATATTGATCAATGTGTTAAGTGTCAACAATGTATTAAACATTGTCCGACTGATGCTTTGAGTTTAAAGCATAATGTGATTACTTTAGAAAGTGAGCGTTGTATTGGTTGTGGACAATGTAGTAAGAAGTGTCGAAGAGATGTTTTTGAAATGGTTTATCATGAAAGAAAGGTATTTGTGAAGACAAGATGAAAATAGATTTGAATAAGGATGTGCATGCTTCTAATAATGCGAAAGCATTAGAAGTTCATGAGTTTTTTAGTAGCAAGGGGATTAAGATTATTAATTTGGTTGGTAGTCCTGGTAGTGGTAAGACAACAATACTTGAGAGTATTATTAAGTATCATGGAAGTGATGATATTGGAGTTATTGAGGGTGATTTATTTGGTGATTTGGATCATCAAAGAATCGAAAGATTGGGAGTCCAAAGTTATCAATTGAATACTGAGGGTGCTTGTCATTTGGAAGCGAGTTTTTTAGATGAAGCGTTAGATCATTTTGATTATGATAAGATGAAGTATATGTTTATTGATAATATTGGTAATTTGATTTGTACTGCATCTTATTATTTAGGTGAAGATTTACGTATTATTGTGTCTTCTACAACTGAAGGTAATGATAAGCCTTATAAGTATCCTAAGATGTTTTATACAAGTGATATTGTGGTATTGAATAAGATTGATTTATTGCCTTATATTGATTTTGATGTAGAAAAATTTGATAAAGCTATAGAAAACTTTGAATGTCAAAGTATTCATGTATGTGCTAAAACATCTGAAAATATTGATAAGTTATGTGAGATGATATTTGATGCATGAAAGAGCTGTATGTAGAGAAATCATGGATATATGTATGAAGGCTAAAGAAGAATATCAATTAGAAGTTATTGAAAGCATTACATTAAAGATTGGTATTCATTCTTGTATTCATAAGGGACAACTAGAATATTTATTTCAAATATCTAAACAAGATACTTGTTTTGAAAATACTCAATTATTATTTGAAGATATCGATTATGAAGTAGAATGTTTAAATTGTCATCAGACATATAAACCATCTCTTGATAAACATATTTGTCCTTATTGTAGTAGTAAAAAGTATCATGTTATTAATGGTTATGATTGTTATGTAGATAGTATTGATGGTCATTAAATTCTCTTTTAAAGAGAATTTTTTAATTTATTGTAAAATATTTCACAAATTTATGTGAAAATGTTGACAAATAGTATATATGTGTTATACTTTACTTGAGTAAATTTAAATTTTACTAAAGTAAAAGGAGGAAAAATTATGTCTAAGGGTTTGTTTGACAAAACAAAGATTGGTAACATGAAATTAAAGAATAGAATTTTCATGTCACCAATGGGAACTACTGGTGAAGCTGATGGTGCTTATACTATGGATGGTGTTAACTACTTCATGGAACGTGCTAAAGGCGGTGCAGGTTTAATTATTACTGGTGCAAATGTTGTTTCTACAAAATACGAAGCACGTCCTTGTACAGAATTATCTGATTTCCATCATGTTGAAAGATTGAACATGATAGCTGATCGTTGTCATCATTATGGAGCTAAATTATGTGTCCAATTAACTCCAGGTTTGGGTAGACAACAATTCACCGATCCATTTACGCCACCTTATAGTGCAGGTAGTGTTGGTGCTTTCTGGTATCCTGATTTAGTTTGTAAACCATTTAGTGTAGAGGATATTCATTATTTGGTTGATAGAATTGGTTATAGTGCTTCTTTAGCTGTTGCTGCTGGTGCAGATGCTATTGAATTACATGCTTATGGAGGATATTTATTAGATCAGTTCCATTCAAAACAATGGAACAACAGAACTGATGAATATGGTGGAAGCTTAGAAAATCGTATGAGATTTACTTTAGAATGTATTGATGCGATTAAGAAGAATGTTCCTGATAGTGTAGCAGTATTGGTTAAATTTACACCTGATCAAAGAGTTAAAGGTTTTAGAACTTTAGATGAAGGTATTGAAATGGCTAAGATTTTGGATAAATCTGGTGTTGATGCATTGCATGTTGATACAGGATGCTATGAAGAATGGTACCAAGCTATTACCACAGTTTATTCAGATCAAGGACATAAGCTAGATGTTCAAAAAGCCATTAAAGAAGTTGTTCATCTTCCAGTTCTTGGTGATGGTAAATTATTCGATCCTCAGTTAGCTGAAGAAGTTGTAGAAGAAGGAACTTTGGATTATGTTGGTTTAGCTCATCAAATGTTAGCTGATCCATATTGGCCAAAGAAAGTTAAGAGTGGACATACTGAAGATATCGTTCCTTGTGTTGGATGTAATGAATGCTTATTAGCTGGATTTACTGGAAAACATTATTATTGTGCAGTAAACCCTACTTGTTATGCTGAAAAGGAATATGCTTTACCTAAACCTGATGGTACTGAAAGATCAGTTTTAGTTATTGGTGGTGGTCCTGGTGGTATGGAAGCTGCTATCACTGCTAGAAGACGTGGATTTAAAGTTCAACTTTGGGAAAAGGAAAATCGTTTAGGTGGTACTTTATGGCCAGCAGGTGGACCTGATTTTAAAGCAGATGTGCTAAAACTTATTAAGTATTTAGAAACTCAATGTTATAAGTTAGGTGTTGATATTCATTTAAATACTACTGCAACAGAAGATAATATTAAAGGTGGTAACTTTGATAAGGTTGTTTTAGCAACTGGTTCTTCTCCTGTTAAACCTAGAATTGAAGGTATTGATAAGACAATCTTGGCTAGTGATTATTTAACACATAAAGCCACAGTTGGTAAAAATGTGGTAGTTATAGGTGGAGGTCTTGCAGGTTGTGAAGCAGCTTGTGATATTGCACCAAAAGCTGATAACGTTACATTAATTGAAATGATGCCAGATATTCTTTATACAGCTCAACATTGCTTAAACAATGATCAACACTTAAAGAGCATGATCAAAGAACGTGAAATTAACGTTGTTGCAGATGCTTCTGTCACTAAGATTACAGATAGTGAAGTAACTTATACTAAAGATGGTGAAACATTTACAGTACCTTGTGATAGTGTTATCAATGCAGCAGGATTTAGACCTAATGATCAATTAGAAGATAAGTTAGAAGAAATCTATGATGATGTTACAGTTATTGGTGATGCTGTAACTCCTAGAAAGATTTTAACAGCTATCCATGAAGGATATCATACTATTAGAGTTATGGAATAATACAAAAGCTTCACACAATGTGAAGCTTTTTATCTTTCAGCAAATAATCCAGGCACGTCTGGATTATTTGCTTATTACTATTATTGTAGGATTTCATATGGATTAAAAACTATATTTAGAAACATAGTTATATTAATGACTATACATAGTCTACATAATTATGTTTCATTTGTAACTTAAATACCGAATATAAAATTTCATATAAAATATATTTAAATTATAAACAATATGTAGTACAATGTTATTGAACACTTTTCAAGTGCTCATAAAACTATTTAGAGGAGGACATACGATGTTTAAACATCCCCATGAAGGAAAGGTTGGACATCTATAGCGTATTTCATTAATAAGATTATGAAAGGATAATCCACTTGTGGAATATTTGAGTATTATCTTTTTAATACTTGTAATAATAGCTATATTATTAAATTAGTATAGTTTATTTTACAAATTTACGCATATAGTGTCCAAACCTAAATTTTAAACTAAAAAGGAGTATAGCCGTACTCCTTTTTAGATTTAAAGTTTATTTTACTCGTAACATTACGCCTATAATGTCACTAACATTATGACATATTTTTTTTATTTGTCAATAACTATAAGAAAACATCTTCTTATTTCTCAGCTAGTAAAAATTTCTTTAGACGTTTTTCGAAATCTCTTCTTGTAAACATCACAATAGCACCACAGCCCAAACATTTGATTTTAATATCAATGCTTTTTAAAAGCTTTATTTTTTTGTCTTTCAGCAAATAAATCAGGCATGCCTGATTTATTTGCTGATTATTAATCTTGCATAATTTCATTAATCAATTTTTCTAATTCTTCTCTATTTGGTAAATATAACTCATACTTAGAAACAAACAAGTTAGAATCCATACCATAAGTTGCATATTGAACTAAAAGCTCATCTTTATATCGACTTAGAATGATTCCTATTGGTGGATTATCATCCGTCATATTTTCTTCTGAAGCAAAATATCCTAAATACATATTCATTTGACCAATATCTTGATGTTTTACTGAATTAATTTTTAAATCAATTAAGACAAAGCATTTTAAAATTCTATGATAAAATACCAAATCTATATAATAATGTGTATTATCTATTGTTATACGATATTGTCTCCCAACAAATGTAAATCCTTTGCCTAATTCTAATAAAAACGATTGTAAATTACTTATTATTTTGTTTTATAAATCGCTTTCTGAATATATTTTATTTTCAGGAATATTTAAAAATTCCAACGTATAAGTGTCTTTAATAATATCATCTGGCGTTTGTATAATTTGTCCTTGGTGTGCTAATGATAATATGCCTTCTTTATCACGACTTGCAGCAAGTCTTAAAAATAGTGAAGATTCGATTTGTCTTTTCAATGTTCGATAACTCCAATTTTCAATAACATGATTATTCGCACGTAAAGTCACCGATGCTCTAAGCAACGTCACCAGTTGAGTCG
>JAJQGQ010000099.1 GCA_021200395.1 Erysipelotrichaceae bacterium | reverse complement strand
GATCTTATCCTGCAATTTTAGCATTCATGATGTGGTTTACTGTTACTCCTTATTCTTGGAGTATTGGTGATATGGCTGCATACACTCCTGCTGTTGAAGGAACAATGGGTGCCCAAACTTCAACTGTAACTATTAGTCAATTATTGGAAGAAGTATTAAATTCAGGATTTGTTGCTGAATACAATACGTTCTCATCAGATACTTTTGCTGATGTAACAAATAGTGTTAAGCTTCCACTGATAAAAAAAAGAAACAATATTGTTGATACTCCTGTCAAAGGAAAGAAACTAAAAGAAGCCAACATCATACCATATCATGATATTTATATACTTTCATTTGTATTTGAAGATGCTACGGAAGTAGAAATGATTAATGAAAAACCAAAGCACATATGTGCCATTGATCTAGGAGTGAATAACTTTGCAGCTATAACAAATAACATAGGTAAAGAATGCCTGCTATTCAAGGGCGAGGTTTTTATGTCAAAGAATTAGTGGTATAATAAACAGATTTCCGAGCTTAAAAGTGAGCAAACAGTTGGCACACCAGGGAAGTCACAGAAATTTGTACCAACACCAGAAACAGACAAATTATGCGTTTATAGTTACTGATGATATACCTGTATATAAAAATGATGATACTACAAAGTATACATTTTCAGGAAGAAGAGCACCAACATTCGTTAATGAATTTGGAGAACATTCCAAGAAGAGTGGTTATCCAGGACTGTATAAGAGCAAAGATGGAACAATTATTAATTTCGATTTAAATGGATCAGCCAATATAGGTAGAAAATGCATACCAGATATGTTTACAATGGAAGAAGCAATACTACCAGATTTCAACAATGTCAAAGTATATAAGCAACAGTAAGAATATTTTGAAAATGAAAATCGAGAGAAGCAGCATAAGATACAATCAGGGAAAGGTATCAGTAAAAGAAAAGCAAAACGATTGCAAATAAAAAAGAATAGATTAAATCAACAGATGGTTGTTTAATAAAAGTAATCCAGAAATAGGATAGTCCTTTGTGAATGGCACTGAGCGACGATTCGAAGAGAAACTAGAAGACACGCCAATGGGCGAAGCTAATAGCGACGACTTTGGGCGTGATTATTCATGCATAACGATTTTATTACTACGAATAAACTAACCACTATGATAGCATGATATCTAAAACCATCATAATTAAAAAACCAACCATACAAGAAATAGCCCCGTAATCAATATCATCTTTATTAATTACTTCAGGAATCATATCTTCAATACATACAAACAACATCGCACCTGCGGCAAAAGATAGGGCAAAGGGTAGTATATTACTGATTAATGTGGCAAAAATATAGCCGATAATGGCTGCTGGTATTTCCACAATACCTGAAAACTGTCCATACATCATAGCTACAAACTTACTTTTACCTGCTTCATGCATAGGTAATGATATTGCTGTTCCTTCGGGAAAGTTTTGGATACCAATACCTAATGATAATATAAGAGCGGGTATTATATTATTAGTAATTGATGCAAAAGCCACACCAACAGCTAAGCCTTCAGGAATATTATGCAATGTCATTGCTAACACAAGTAATTGATTTTTACTAAAATGAGAATTTATACCCTCAATTTCACCTGATATCATATGTTCGTGGGGTAATATATAGTCAATCAATGATAAAAATAAAACCCCGCATAAAAATCCAAATGGTATAATTAATAAATATATTTTACTTAGATTTTCTAGTAAATTCATAGCAGGTAATATAAGTGAAAAGAAAGATGCAGCTATCATAATACCTGCACTACTGCCTAAAGCAATGGAAACAAGGTGTTTATTTTCTTTATTGGTTAAATATACAAGAGAAGCTCCTAAAAAAGTCATTAGCCAATTGAAGATAATCGCACATATAAACATTACATCACCTCATATTAGGTTATGTGAATAAGAAAAAATGGTGAAAATAAAAAAAACCGATATCAATCGGTTTTAATCATATGAACGTGCTTGTTCAATTGTTTTTAGAAGAATAGCTTTTGTAGAAGCTCGTTGTTTTTTAGCATCATAAGTTTTCATAATGCTATATTCAACAGCATCTCTCTTTTCAACTTCTTCATCATAAATATAATCTGATTGTCTAAAGAATAAGTTATCTTCATCATGAACATAAATACTACCAAATTCCTTATCGCTATTGTAATAAGCAACGCGTCCTTCTTTACGATCAATATAATCATCCAAATGTTCCATTAATTGATTATAGAAACGATCATATAATGAAGAACTATCTCTGCTAGTATAAGCTTCATCAATTTCGTTATCACTAACATCCATTCCATTTTCTTCTTTAAGCTTATATACTAAAGCATTTGCTAAAGCAATTGTATCAGTATTTTTACCTGTCTTAACCATATCTAATACTTTTTCATAAAGATCTAACTTATCAATACTATATCCTTCATTAAAGAACTTATAAACAAGATTAAGATAAGCTTCTTTTTCTCTACCAGTATTCATATATAAACTATATAAAACTTCAAAAGCATCGCCAGTAGGAATACGATTACCTAAAGCTAAGAATTCATTTTCAGCTTCTTCATATCTTTCTAATTTCACTAAGGCACTAGCACGATAATATTTAATCCAATTTTGATTATTATAATGCCACTTTAATGGTTGAGAAAAAGCCATATTACTAGCTTCTACACATTTAGCATAGTCACCAGTTTCATAAGCGCTTCTAACTCGTAGACGATACCATTTCTCTTTCTTAGATTCAAATTCTTTACCTTCCTTGTTGATAAATGGTTCACCATTTAATGCAACAACATCTAATTTGTCTAAATAAGATGCTAACTTTGCATAATCAACAGGTTTTGTGTTAAGAATGTGTCTTGTTACTTTGTTGATAGTTGCTTCATAAGGAGAATATTTTTCCTGCTTTGTGATAGAAAGTATTTCATCTACAATAGAGTAAAATAAGTTCTCTTTTTCGTTGATTGATTTTTCATCAATATTAATGAATTTATTATAAAGGGCATATCCATAATAGTTTATAAAACCTGTCAATCCTTCATCTATCTGTAAGAAAGTTCTTCCTACTTCGATAGCATCATCCATTAGTCCTTGATTTTTTAATTCTCTTACATAATCCATAGCTTGAAAATCATTAAACGAGCTAGGATCTTCGTCAAAACGTCTTCTGTAAATTGTCAAATCTTTTGGCTCACGTTTTTCCACGATTCATCACCTCGGAGTATATTATAACAAGTTTATGAGATATTGTGAAGAAAAAAAGAAAGTTTATTTTATTGGTTATAAACATAAAAAATCATACAATTGCTTTTTTTGAAATTTTACGTTATAATCTTTACGCTTGAAAGGAAGCTTAAAAATGAAATTATTTGAACAATATATGTTTAAACCTTTTATTAAAGAAACAATTAATGATTTAAAATTTAAAGAACCTACGAAAATTCAAAAAGAAGTGATTCCTCTAGTCTATAAACATCGAGATATTATAGGCATATCACAAACAGGTACAGGAAAAACACATGCTTTTTTAATTCCTATTATGGATATGATAGATACTGATCAACCATGTGTTCAGGCAGTTATTACCGCTCCTACTAGAGAGTTGGCAAGTCAAATATATGAAGCAGCACAATTGTTTGTTAAACATAATAAAGATATAAGAGTATCATTGATTATTGGTGGTAGTGATAAACAAAAAACGATTAATAAATTAAATATTCAACCTCATATTGTGATAGGAACTCCAGGAAGAATTAAGGATTTATCATTGGATGAGCAAGCTTTAAGAATTACAACTGCGGATATCTTTGTGATTGATGAAGCTGATATGACTTTAGAGTTTGGTTATTTAGAGGATTTGGATGCTGTTTTAGGAAAGATGAAAGAGAGTCTTCAAATGATGGTTTTTTCAGCAACTATTCCACAAATGTTAAGACCATTTTTAAATAAATATATGAATTCTCCAAAACTTATTGAAATTGATAATAGTCTTACAACATCGCAAAATATTTCGCATTATCTTATTCCTACAAAACATCGAGATAGATATGAAGTATTAAAATCAGTGATGAATATTATTGATCCTTATATATGTATTATCTTTTGTAATAAACGTACAGAAGTCCAGGATATTGCTCATAAGCTAAGGAAAGATGGATATAAAGTAGGGGAGATTCATGGAAATCTTGAACCTCGAGAAAGAAAACAAATGATGCGTCGTATTAAGAATATGGATTATCAATACATTGTTGCGACTGATATTGCAGCGAGAGGTATTGATATTGATGGTGTGAGTCATATTATTAATATGGAATTTCCTAAGGAGTTAGATTTTTATATTCATCGTAGTGGACGTTGTGGTCGAGGTAAGTATACTGGTGAATGTTATAGTATGTATGATACGAATAATCAAAGTTTGGTGGAAGCATTAGAAAAGAAAGGCATTCATTTTGAAATGAAGGAACCGAAAGGTAATACTTTTGTTGAAAGTAAGGAAAGACAAAGACGTAAGAATCGTCCTAAACATCAAACAGAATTAGAAAGTAAGATTTCAGGTATCGTTAAAAAACCGACAAAAGTCAAACCAGGCTATAAGAAAAAACGTCAACGTGAAATCGATAAACTTGTTCGTAAAGAAAAACGCCAAATCATTCAACAAGATATTAAACGTCAAAGAAAAGAACGCTATAAACAAGCGCAAAGAGAAAAACGTTTAAAAGAGGAAGAAAACTTATGATTATTGGATCACATGTTTCAATGAAAGGCAAGGATATGCTTTATGGAGCTGTTAAGGAAGCATTAAGCTATGAAGCCAATACATTTATGTTTTATACAGGAGCTCCACAAAATACTTATAGAAAGCCTATTCAACAATTAAAAATTGATGAAGCGAAAGCTTTAATGCATGAAAACAATATTGATATTGATAAAGTGGTTGTACATGCACCATATATTATTAATTTAGCGAATTCGATTAAAAGTGAAACTTTTGATTTAGCAGTTCGATTTTTAAAAGAAGAAATTGATCGATGTGAAGCTATTGGAATCTCACGTATGGTCTTGCATCCTGGCAGTCATGTCAAAGCTGGTGAACAAGTAGGTTTGGATAAGATTGTCGAAGGATTAAATATGGTATTAGAACCAAACCAACATGTACATATTGCCTTAGAAACCATGGCAGGTAAGGGTAGTGAATTAGGTTATTGTCTTGATCAACTCAAGTATATTATAGAACATACAAAGTATAATGAACTTTTAGGTGTTACTATCGATACATGTCATATGCATGATGCAGGTTATAACTTAACAAAGTTTGATGATATTTTAGCTGAATTTGATGAATTGATTGGTATCGATAAAATCTTGGTTGTGCATGTAAATGACTCTAAAAATCCTATGGGATCGCATAAAGATAGACATGAAAACATTGGTTATGGATATATTGGTTTTGATACATTAAATACCATTGTCCATCATCCTTTGTTAAAAGATGTTCCTAAAATATTAGAAACACCTTATATCGATGAACATGCCCCTTATAAAGAAGAAATAGATATGTTTCGAAAACAAAAATTTAATGATACATTAAAGTAAAAGAAGATTGAATCAATCTTCTTTTGTCATTTTTAATATTTCCTGTTTTAATGTTTCAACCATATCTTCCTGCTTCACTTTTCTAACAATTTCACCTTTTTTAATCAATAATCCCTCTTTAACACCACCTGCAATACCAATATCTGCATGTTTGGCTTCACCAGGACCATTGACAGCACAACCCATAATAGCAACTGTAATATCACTATGGATATTGTTTAAAAAATCTTCGATTTCATTAGCTACTGGTATTAAATCATATTGAATACGGCCACATGTTGGACAAGATACCAATGTTGGGACATTATGGATTAATCCTAATTCTTTCAATAATGTTTTAGCTACTTTAATCTCTTCTACGGGATCAGCACTTAAAGATACACGAATAGTATTACCAATACCTTGATATAATAATGTTCCTATACCCAATGAAGACTTAATGGTACCACCTAACTTTGTCCCTGCTTCAGTCACACCAATATGTAAAGGACAATCAAATGTTTGGCTTGCTAAAGTATAAGCTTCAATCGTTAATAAAGTATTAGAAGACTTTAATGAAATAGCATAATCATGAAAATCTAAAGATTCTAATATATCAATATGCTTCTTAGCACTTTCAATCATACCTTGAGCTGTTGGTTCCCCATATTTTTCTAATATATCTTTTTCTAAAGAACCACCATTAACACCAATACGAATAGGTATATGTTTTTCTTTACAAGCATCAACCACAGCTTTTACTTTCTCATAAGAACCAATATTACCAGGGTTAATACGTATCTTATCAATTCCCTGTTCAATACAT
Source organism: Erysipelotrichaceae bacterium (assembly GCA_021200395.1). GTDB lineage: Bacteria > Bacillota_I > Bacilli_A > Erysipelotrichales > Coprobacillaceae > JAJQDJ01. The sequence goes on along the minus strand of JAJQGQ010000099.1, from coordinate 360 downwards.
ATTAAAGCCAAACGATAATCAAAATGAATATCAGCTACCAGAGGTATATGAATACCTTTTTTAATTGTACTAATACTATAAGCATCTTCTTGATCAAATACGGCTACTCTTACAAGCTCACAACCTGCATTTTCTAATTGTAATATTTGTTGAATCGTGGCATCAGTATCTTTTGTTTTTGTATTACACATTGATTGAATAATGACATGATCATTACCACCTAATGTCAAATTGCCTACTTTAAATGAACGTGTTTCATTTCTTTTCATATATATACCTCACTTTTCTATTATTTTATCAAGAAATATCATAAAAGTATAGTCAGATTCATAAATTAAAATAGGTGATATGATGATATTC
>JAJQGQ010000179.1 GCA_021200395.1 Erysipelotrichaceae bacterium | reverse complement strand
TAATAAAAATAAAACTTAAAATATGAATGATATCTATAGATTCTTTTAAAAAAATAATAGATTCAATATAAGTAATAACAGGATTTAAACTTAAATAAAAACTTGTTTTATAAGCACCAATATTATGAATAGATTTCATATAAGTTACTTGAATAAAGGCAAAACCCATGCCTGAAATAACGATTAATAATAACCACTGAAATAAAGATAGTTTTATTAAAGTAGAAATATCAATAGCATGAATAATATAAGAGTGAATAATAAGAAATAATAAACCATATAATAATTCATAAAATATGAGTTGATAACAATGTTGAAGTTGATACTTTTGAATATAGACATGAGATAACATATACATCATCATCCCCATAAATAAATAGATAAATCCAAAATGAATTTGACTTAAATCAAAACGAATGGATATTAAAAAAGCTATAATAGCCAAAATAAGTGCTATATAATCATATATATGACCCTTTTGATGCAATAAAACAAGAGAAAAAATAAATGTTACCACTGGTGCTAATGCATTCAATAAAGCATTATTTTGACCACTCACTTCTTGCATCCCCATAAAAGTCAAGACAAAATTCAAATAAATACCTAATATCCCAATAACAAAAGCACGAAGATGATAGGAATAACGAAAACTCATATGCTTATATATCATATAAAAAGTCAAACATAAAAATGACAATAAAACACGAAGTAAAGCCAGCATCATATAAGATATATCATTGATTACTATTTTCATCACAATAACATTGCTACCCCAAAATAAGGAAGCTAATAACAATTGCCAATATAACGACATAAAACCACCCTATTTAGTATACCTAAATAGGGTGAATTTAAACATTATTCACTGATTAAACCATTTTCAATCAAGAATGTTTTGGCCACTTCACTTGGCTTTTTACCTTCTTCATCTACTTGATAATTAAGATCAATCATAATATCTTTGACTTTAATAAGTTCTGGTGAATCCCAAATACGTTTATTACCAACAAATTGAATAACAAATTCATTAGCAGGATATTTAAGGATATTTTCTAGTGTATCATATTGTTGTATGATTCCGTCATTAATAATACATATTTTATCTGATAATTTAATAGCTTCATTCATATCATGAGTCACAAATATAATAGTTTTCTTTAATTTGCTTTGAAGAGCAATTAATTCATCCTGTAATTGACTTCTCGTAATAGGATCTAATGCACTAAATGGCTCATCCATTAAAATAATATCAGGATCACTAGCAAATGCTCAAGCCACGCCAACTCTTTGTTGTTGAAAGCCACTTAGTTCTCCAGGATATTTATTCATATAAAGATCCGGATCTAAACCAACCATATTCAAAACTTCCTTGGTTTTATTAAGCACTGCTTCTACATTATCATTCTGTAGTTTTAAAATAATTTCTACATTATCTTTAACCGTCATATGAGGAAATAAACCAGTTTGTTGTATAACATAGCCAAGATTTCTTCTTAATGCTATTTCATTTTCTTGTGCGACATCTTTATTATCCACAAAAATACTTCCAGATGTTGGTTTTATTAACCTATTAATCATTTTTAATGCAGTTGTTTTAGCACATCCACTAGGTCCAATAATACAAACAAATTCAACATCATAAACTGAAAATGAAATGTCTTTTAATACTGAAACATCATTGAAAGATTTGGAAATATGTCTAAACTCAATCATATCATTATTTCCTTTCTCATATTCGCTAATTATACCACTTTATTTCTAAGCTTTAAAACTTCAAGCAAAAATATAGATATTTTTGAAATATTGTCTATGTTTTTTTGCTTTTAACAAAAAAAAGACAAGAATTCTTGTCTTTAATATTGATGTGATTTACCTATAATTTCATGAACATCTTAAATACCTTGTTGATCTAATATCTCATTCATTTCTGCAATGATTTTAACACAAGCATAAGGATCAATCAAATTTTGACAACCCACAGCAACTGCACTGGCTCCTGCTATCATCATTTCAATAGCATCTTGACCACTCGCTATACCTCCCATTCCTATCACAGGAATAGAAACAGCTTGTGAGACTTGATAAACCATACGTAAAGCCACAGGAAATATAGCAGGTCCACTATAGCCTCCTGTTTTATTGGCAATAATCGGCTTCCCCGTGCGTATATCAAAACGCATACCTACTAGTGTATTGATCATAGAAATACCATCTGCCCCAGCCTTTTCCACTGCTAAAGCCATTTCCACAATATCAGTCACATTAGGTGATAACTTCACATATACTGGTTTTTGTGATACAGCTTTAACTGCGCTTGTCACTTCAGCAGCCATATCTGGATTCGTGCCAAATTGAATACCCCCACAATGCACATTTGGACAAGAAATATTGAGTTCCAATGCACCAACTTTGTCATGCGTTGATAAACGTTTGGCCGTTTCTACATAATCATCAATACCACTACCACCAATATTCGCAATAACTTTATCGTTATATAAAGGTCTAAGCTTTTCAAGTTCCTCATTCATGACAACATCAACACCGGGATTTTGCAGACCTATGGCATTAAGCAATCCACTAGGGCCTTCCGCAATTCGAGGCAATGGGTTACCATATCGTGGTTCTAATGTTGTTCCCTTAAGCATCATTGATCCTAAAAGATTTAAATCGTAAAAACTAGCAAACTCATATCCAAAACCAAATGTGCCTGAAGCAGGAATAACTGGATTTTTCATATCTAAACCAGGTAAACTTACACGTAAATTAGCCATTGATAATCACCTCACTTGATAATAACACCGGTCCTTCTTTGCAGATACGTTTATATGGTTGTGATTTAACTTTAATGGAGCATCCCATGCATGCCCCAAAGCCACACCCCATACGAGCCTCATAAGAAAGATATCCATTATCAGGATAATTGAGTGCTAATGCTTCTAACATCTTTTCTGGGCCGCATGCATAGTAGGCATCCATCACAAAATCAAACTGCTTAATAACATCAAGAACAGTTCCTTTAGTTCCAACACTACCATCCATGGTTGCTATGTATGTTGGAGCAAGAGTTTCAAATTCATTTTGATAAAAGATAGAAGATTGATCATTAAAGCCTAAAACAACATGAACGTTGATATTTTTATTAATAAGTTGTTTAGTTAAGGCATACATTGGTGGAACGCCTAGTCCCCCACCAACCACTACAACATCTTTATAATTTGTTTCCCTAAAACCATTTCCTAGTCCTGTTAGACAATCTAAGGTATCACCAATCTTTTTATCAGCTAATATTTTGGTACCTATACCTACAATTCTAAAAATAATTTTAATATGATTATCATCATAATCACAAATACTCATTGGTCGACGTAAATAAGGTTGCATTGAATCATTAAGTTTGATATTAATAAATTGTCCAGGAGTCGTAATAAATGAAGCGGCTTGTCCTTCTAATACCATTTCATAAACATCTTTAATAAGTTCTTTTTTGGAAATAATTTTCATGATACCTTGATATTTATTCATGATGATCCTCCATTAAATATAATTTTCCATTTAATACATTTCCATATATTTTAGCGTAACAAGTTACCCCTAAAAATGGTGTATTACAAGCTTTTGATTTGATATCTTCTTCTTTGATAGTGAATGATTGATCTAAATCAAAGATGCATAAATTAGCTTGTTTATTCGTTTCTATATATGCATCTATTCCCAATACTTTAGCAGGCCCCAAAGTCAAAGCATCTAAAATAGTATCTAAAGATACAAGATTTTTTTTGACCAAATAAGTATATAGTAAAGGAAAAGCATGTTGATTACCGATAATACCAAATGGTGCCTTAGAAATATGTTGCATCTTTTCTTCTTTAGAATGAGGGGCATGATCCGTTGAAATAACTGTAATAGTCCCATCATTAAGTCCATCAATAATGGCTTGATGATCTTCTTTTGACCTAACAGGTGGATTCATCTTATAGTTAGGGTGACAATCTTTAATATTATCTTCGGTTAAAATTAAATGATGAGGCGTTGCTTCTCCAGATACACGTAAACCTTCACTTTGAGCTTGTCTAATAAGTTCTACTGTTTCTTTAGTAGAAATATGACAAACATGATAGCGATTATGATATTTTCTAACTAATTGAATATCTCTGTCAACCTGCTTATATTCTGAAGCATTATTAATCCCAATAAGGCCATGCTCCTTTGCATAATGGCCTTCATGAATACATCCCCCATGCAATTCACTTTCATCTTCGCAATGAGCACAAATAATACTATCTAAAGCAGCTACTTTCTTCATAGCACTATCCATCATCAAATCACTTTGTACCCCTTTACCATCATCTGAAAAACCAATCACAATATCTTCTTGAATATTTTTATCCATATCCACTAATTGTTGACCTTTCAGATCTTTGGTAATAGCACTATATGTATATATATTAACATGTCCATCTTTTTTAACGCGCTGCGAAAAATCTTCAATCACATCAACGTTATCCATACATGGATTGGTATTGGCCATGGCACAAATCGTTCCATAACCACCATATAAAGCAGATAAACTACCAGTATCAATCGTTTCTTTATATTCATAGCCTGGTTCTCTTAAATGCACATGCATATCTATAAAGTTATGACATACAAGTTTACCTTTTAAATCATATGTCGGATAATCACTATCAATATTTTTGTCAATTTGTTTTATAAGACCATCTTCAATTAAAATATCAACATCCAAAAATGTATGATTCATATAAAGATGAGCATTCTTCAATAAATAATTATTCATCTTCTAATACCTTATGAATCATCGCCATTCTCACAAATACACCATTATGCATTTGGGTAAATATACGACTCTTCTCACTTTCTACAAGATCATCACTAATTTCAACATCCCTATTTACTGGTGCAGGATGCATAATAATTGCCGTATCTTTCATACGGTTATATCTCTCATGAGATAATCCATAAATATGATGGTAATTCTTCTTTGAGAACTTCTCATCACCGACATGTCTTTCATGTTGTACTCTCAATAACATGACTATATCCATATCTTCAATAACATCATCAAGATTCACAAAATTATAACCTTCTTGTTTATATTCTAAAGGTCCAGCTGTATATACTTCCATACCTAAGCGTTTCATAACCCCATAATTAGAATGGGCAACTCGTGAATGTAAAATATCACCAACAATCACACATTTCAAACCTTCAAAATGACCAAATTCTTCTTTAATAGTCATTAAATCTAACAAAGATTGAGAAGGATGATTGCCTTTACCGTCACCCGCATTAATAATCGGTACATTTAATTTTGTAAGTTGTTTATAATAATCATCATCACTATGTCTAATAACTAAACAATCACAACCAATACTTTCAAATAATTTACAAGTATCATAGAGTGTTTCGCCTTTTTTTAAACTAGAATTAGTAGCTTCAAAATTTTGAATACGACAACCCAAATTTCCTTCAGCCATATCAAAACTATAGTGTGTTCTTGTAGATGGTTCGAAGAATAGGTTAGCAATGACTTTTCGACGATGATAATTGACGCCTTTACCATTTTTAAAAGCAATAGCTTCATCTAATAAATCATTAATCTCTTCTAAGCTTAAATCACTTAAATTCACAATTCCCTTCATATTTATCTCCTTCCAATATTTTTATTTAAAAAAATAGATAGACTATTCATTATCTATCCATCAAATTTCATTTTTAAGGCTTCTTCAACTTCAGGAGATACTAATCCCTTAACGCTATGATGGTGCATAGCAATTTCCTTAACTGAAGAAGAAGAAATATATGATTGACTTGGTCTTGTCATTAAAAAAACCATTTCAATATTTGGATCCAAATAATAATTACAAAAAGCTAATTGTAGCTCATATTCAAAATCCATCGTTGCACGTAAGCCACGAACCAATACAAAAGCATCTTTCTGTTTTGCATATTCCACAGCTAAAGCATCACTATAATCAACACTCACATTATCATATTGTGATGTAACCTGTCTTAATAAATCCATTCTTTCTTCTAATGTAAATAAAGTTGATTTACCAGGATTATCAAAAATAGTAACATATAAATGTTCATACATACGACTGGCACGACCAATAATATCTAAATGTCCATTTGTAACGGGATCGAATGTTCCTGCATAGACTGCTTTCATGAGTGTTCTCCTTTATATTTAATAATCTGTAAAATGGTTATACCATAAGTTTGTTGTTTATACAAGTAAAAAGGTTTATTAAATGTTAATGCTTCTTCTATTTTATCTTCTATAACAATGATACATCCATCATTAAGCATTGAATGTTCTAATAAATAATTGATAATAGATTCATTAATCTTCATACTATAAGGTGGATCTAATAAGACCAAATCAAAAGATAAATGCATCTCATAAAATTTATCCAAAGCCTTACGATAATCCATCTTATAAACATGACCGTCTAATTTTAAATCATTAAAATTATCCTTAATTACTTGATATGCCCTATATTGTTTATCAACGCTATATAATTCATCCATACCTCGACTCATCGCTTCAATACCCAAACCACCACTACCTGCAAATAAATCCAAACAAATGCCACCATCAAAATAAGGACCAATCATATTAAATAAATTTTCCTTATTCTTATCAGTAGTTGGTCTAGTAGAAGAAGAATCAACAGTCTTTAAACGCCTACTACGATATTTTCCTGCTATAACTCTCATAATTCAAACCTCGTTAATTGTAATTCATCACTAATATCATTAAATACAATATTAGTGACTTCTTCTAATAAATCATTCAGTTGATAATATTTATC
>JAJQGQ010000105.1 GCA_021200395.1 Erysipelotrichaceae bacterium | reverse complement strand
ATATAATCATTATACTTATAAGCAGAATTAGTAATAGACATTCTTTCTAAAGTTTCTTCATAAGAATCTTCAATCCATTCATAAGCCAATGTCACATCTGCTTGTAAATCTCTTAAAACAGCCGCTGATTGGAACGTTCTAACACCCACACGTTGTTTAAAATTATTGGTATCAACAAGCATCCCTGCATACATCACAGTTGCTTCTAATTCGTTAATCTGGACTTCACTATTTTGATAATCCCATAACTCTACAATTAATTCAACCGTACTTGAAGCAGCAGGCTCTAAATAAGTTAAAGCAGGTGCTTCAATAAATTCTTCTCCACGACGATGATGATCAATAATAATCTTATTATTCACTTTTTCTAATAATTGACCGGAAATAGATAAACTAGACTTATGATGATCCACCAAAATCAATAATGTTTTCTTATCTACTTTTTCTAATGCCTCTGCAGGTGAAAGAATCATACCATGATATTGTTCATCACTTCTAACAATAAAAGCAACATCTTTTGTCTTATCCTCAATAGATTCAAAATCCACCACAATATAAGCTTTCTTATCATATGCTTTAGCTATTTTAGCTACACCTATAGATGCACCAAACGAATCTAAGTCTGAATTCTTATGCCCCATAACGATAACTTGTGATGCATTTTTAATCATACCAGCTAATGATTGTGCTAATACACGTGCACGAACCTTACTACTCTTTTCAAATGATTGGCTATTACCACCAAAGTATCGTACCTTATCATCACCTGACTTCACTGCAACTTGATCTCCACCTCGAGAATAGGTTAAATTCAAAGCTTGTGTAGCCATTTCATCTAATTCTCTAAGAATGCGCGAATTTCTTCCAATACCAATACTTAATGTCATCACTTCATCTAATTCCTTAGACATTTCTTTAAAAGTATCAAGTATTGCAAATTTATTTTCTACTTGTTTTTTATAAATTCTTTCATTAAAGAAAGCTAAATATCCACCAGATTTATAACGTCTAATAATAATACCATTAGAATAAGCCCAATCAACTATAACCTGTCTAGATCGTGATTGAATCAAAGCTTTTGTCGGTTCATCTGCATTTGCAGTTGATTCTTCATAATTATCAATGGTTATATAAGCCATACAAACCTGTTGATCTAAATAATCCTGTTTCAATGATAAGTATGATGTTCGATCTTTTAAATATATTAATTTTGTTTCCAGATTATTATAGGCTTCAAACTTTTTACCTTTAATATCAATAACCTTAATATCTTCATCTTCAAATAATGATGCCAGATGAGGTTGCCATTCTAGTAATTTAACACCAACTATATTAATATTCATTTCTTTAAATAAATCACTTGTCCATACAATATCTCTATTTTCATCATATTGTATGAGAGCTATACCACCAAATATTAAAATATTTCTCTCATCATCACTTAAAGCATCAGCAACACTTAAATTATTAGCATCTATACTATAAGATTGATAAGCAAAAAACACTAATAAAATAACATTTTTAACAGTACTGTATAAAGCTAAAGCTAATAATATATGACCACCAATGAATAAATATAAACAAAAGAGGATTATACATTCTGCAACCAATAAAATCATCATTGTATTTCTTAGCTGTAATAATTTTCTTGTCATTGGCTCATCCCCTTTCTATAGAATATATTATAACGCAAATTGGTTAGGATGTCGATAATTCCTAATATCATATAAATTATTTGAATATATGGTATGAGTATACCAATAAATGCAAGAATCATCAACTTAGGCTTTTCTAAATAGATCAATAACCAACATAGAAAAGCCACTCCTTCTACCATAAATATAAGCATTGATAAAGTATAAGCATAAATAAAAATCATAGAATTCATTTGTATGAAGTTAATAGCTATATAAGAAATAATTAATGTAACTAATAATATTAGACCCCACTTATAATTTAAATGCATTGAAGCAATATGAAATGATCCTGGAAATTCAATTTTAAAACGTGACAGGGCAAGCTGACAAAAAAGTAATATAACATATGTTTCCATTGCTGACATCACAATAAGGAATATAGGTTCAATAGATAATACTGTATCCAAAGAAAGTGATGGTATAAATGGCTGAAGCATTTCATAAACTTCTGTTAATTCTTCTGTAATATTCATACCTAATAATCCTGAAAATACTTTATAAATAAAGATATTGTTTAAAAACATAACAATGAAACTGCCAAAGAATATTGAACCCTTACTCGCTTTTCGCTTTAAAGCTTCACCAATAAATATACCTGCAACACATGATGAAAAAGATGATATCACAAAAAAAGGTAAACCCATTAAAGCTATCACAATCATAGCTGCCAAACAGACAATCATATTATCTTTAAGATTATAAGTATATCCATACCATACAACAGGTATAACCATCACATAACAAATGAGTACATCTATGATACCACCCATATAAGTATTTAATAACGATAAAACACCAAAAATAGATGCAATCATCGCTCCTTGTACTAATTTTTTTGTATTTGTCTGACCCATAAGATCACTCCTTAAAATATTTCATATTATATCATATATAAGTGATTTATAAAAATTTTTTAAAAAAATTCATTTTAAAAAAAGAAATTTACGAATTTTATGCGTATATAAATAATAGGAGGTTTTTTATGGAACAAAATGAATTAGAAAAATTGATTGAAATCATGCAAAAAATGCATGTACAGCATTATTTAAAGCAAGAAGACCAAAATCCCCATCATTATAAGTATGATAAGAAGTATGTAGCTTCCAAAGATGAAGAACGTGGTATTCAAATGCGTTTATGGAAAGAAGCTCATGTTTTATTTGTATTGTTGTTAGAGAGATTTCATATTAATTTATATGATCATCTATGTAGTTGTAACGAAGAACAATTGGATCAAATATTTATGTTGTATATTAAACATAGTTCTTTGGATGAGTTTCTTAAAGTATTGAATCGTTATAATACAGGAGTATATGACGATGATGATGAGTGAATGGTTTTATTAGTAGACTTCCTTTATTGGAAGTTTTTCATTTAAGGATAATAAAAAAACTGAATTCAAAATTCAGTTTTCATACGTAATACATAGTAAGCACCTTGACATACCAACACTGAAACAATCGATGCCACAATAGCTTCTATCATTCCATTACTAGCTATGACTGATAATAATGCAATAATCAATGTTTCATAGGCGATTCCTAGAACACTGGCATAAGCTTGTCCAAAGAAAATATAAATACCAAATAAGACCAAAATTGTATTAGTAAGTGTTCCAGCTAAAGATGCCGTAATAATTGCTGTTTTGTTGTTGAGCTTATGAGATAAAATCTCATATATTAACCCTGATATATATCCTAACAATATTCTAGGAACAAAGGCAATCAATATACTCGCGTAATTACCACTCATTCCACCTATTGTAATAAAAGGTGAAAAGCAAAATGAAGTGATACTTGGTTGTAGTGTTGCACGAATCATACTAGTTAGTCCAAAGACAAAACCTAAGGCTGCGCCTTCTTTTTTACCTAATAATATGCCTGCTATAATAACAGGAATGTGCATCGTTGTGATGCTTAATACTCCTATAGGCAGATATCCTAGAGGAGTCATGACTAAGATGATTTCAATAGCTAAAAGCATTGCAAAAATAGTCATGTTTTGTGTTTTTGTTTTATTCATTTTTCCTCCTACTGTCGCTCTAATAGATGCAACGTTGATATTGGTGTTGTTGTAATGTAACATAATTCATAAAAGTCCTAAAGATCTCTTTGAATAATACAAAACAATAACGAGATTCATTATAATACATAATCATATTATTGCAAGAATTTACAAGTAATAAAGAAAAAAAAGCTTGACATACTTTTCCTATAGGTTTAATATGAATTATAGAAAAACAAAGAAGAGAAGAGTAATCTATTGGATGCGTTTAGAGAAATTCTGGTTGGTGAAAAGGAGAAGCAAAAGATAGATGAAGATGGTCTTGGAGTTGCATATCTGAGCAATTTTGTTAGGATATGACGGGTTCACCCGTTAACGTGAAAGAGTATGATAGTACTCGATGAGGAAATAACTGTGAAGTTATTTTAAAAAAAGGTGGTAACACGATTAAATCGTCCTTTGTAAGGACGATTTTTTTATTAGGAGGGAGATAACCAGGGATGAAATATATATATGATAAACTTTAATGATTTTAGAAGGAGGATTAGAAAATGAAAAAAATATTAAAGATTTTATTAGCAAGTGTTTTAACTGTAGGAATAAGTGGTTGCTCAAGTAGTAGTGATAGTGATACATCATTATTGGATGAAATTTTAGAAGAAGGAGTTATTACAGTAGCTGTTGAAGGTACTTATTCTCCATATACTTATCATGATGAAACAACGAATGATTTAGTAGGTTATGATGTGGAAATTGCTGAAGCTGTAGCTGAAAAATTAGGTGTAGAAGTAGAGTTTGTGGAAACTGCATGGGATGGTATTATCGCTGGATTAGATGCTAAAAAGTATGATGTTATTTTTAATCAAGTTGGTATTACTGAAGAAAGAGAAGAAAAATATTTATTCTCTACACCTTATACATACTCTTATGGTGTCATTATCACAAAATCTGATAATAATGATATTAATTCATTTGCTGACTTAGATGGTAAGAGTTGTGCACAAACAACGACAAGTAATTGGGCTACGATTGTTGAAGAAAATGGTGGTAGCATTGTCGCAACAGAAGGTTTCAGTTCTTCAATACAACTAGTTATTCAAGGTAGAGCAGATGCAACTGTCAATGATAATGTAACTTATTATGATTATATTAAACAACAAGGTGATACGGATGTGAAAATTGTTGCTCAATCTGACGAGCCAACAAAATCAGCTGCACTTATCAGACAAGAAGATACTGAATTAAAGGAAGCTATTGATGAGGCATTATTAGAGTTAAAAGAAGAAGGAACATTATCTGAAATATCTAATAAATATTTTGGATTTGATGTTTCTGTAGAGGCTTAATATGTCTTCCCGTGTTATTGAGATACTTATTAACTCATTTCCAAAGATATTGTTACCGGGATTGTTATATACAATCCCTCTTACAATCATCTCATTTGGTATTGGCCTTGTTATTGCAATCGTAGTAGCTATTATTCAGGTTGCGAATATTAAAATACTTAAACAAATATGTCAATTTTATGTATGGGTTTTTAGAGGTACACCTTTATTAGTCCAATTATTTATTGTGTTTTATGGTTTAGCATCCGTAGGTCTGCTTATTGCTGCCGTTCCTTCAGCAATTATTGCATTTTCTTTAAATGTAGGTGCTTATGCTTCAGAAACTATTCGAGGATCAATATTAGCCGTCCCTAAAGGTCAAATAGAAGCATCATATTCTGTAGGTATGACTTATATACAATCAATGATTCATATTGTTTTACCCCAAGCATTAAAGAGAAGTATTCCTGCTTTGTCCAACACATTTATTGGCTTAGTTAAAGATACATCATTAGCTGCTAATATAACCGTGGCTGAAATGTTTCATGTAACACAAACCATTGCTGCTAGAACTTATGAAGTTTTAGCTTTATATTTAGAAGTCGCTTTTATATATCTCATGTTTTGCACTGTTTTAACTTATTTACAAAAATATATTGAAAAGAAATGGAGAATATAAAAATGATAAAAATCAGAAATATACATAAATCATTTGGTGAAATAGAAGTATTAAAAGGTATTGACTTAGATGTAAATGATGGCGAAACAGTCGCTATTATTGGTCCTTCCGGTTCAGGAAAATCAACATTTCTAAGATGTTTAAATTTATTAGAGGTTCCTCAAAAAGGAACTGTAGAAATTGGTCAGCATTTTTATGATAGTGAACATTTGAAAAAAGAAAACTATTTAGATATACGCAGAGCAACAGCCATGGTTTTTCAGGATTATCATCTCTTTGAAAACAAGAATGTCATAAAAAATATAACTCTCCCCCTTACAGTTGTAAAAAAGATGCACAAAGATGATGCTAATCAATTAGCTGAAGAATTGCTGAATAGGGTTGGTTTATTAGATAAAAAAGATATGCGTCCAAGTGAATTATCTGGTGGTCAGCAACAACGTGTTGCGATAGCTAGAGCACTTGCATTGAAGCCAGAAATTATTTTGTTTGATGAACCAACCAGTGCTCTGGATCCCGAATTAGTTCAAGAAGTTTTAGATGTTATTAAGGGAATAGCTAAAGAAAATATGACATCTATTATAGTAACACACGAGATGAGCTTTGCCCGAGACGTGGCTGATCGTGTCATTTTTATGGATGGTGGATACATTGTAGAACAAGGTAATGCTAAAGAAGTTATAACCAATCCAAAACAAGAAAGAACAAGGAAATTCCTTGGCCGAATCATTAATAATTGAAAGGAATATATAAAATGAAGTATGAAACAAAAGCTGTTCACGCAGGATTTAGAACAAATGAAGATGTTTATGGTGTAAATGTTCCTTTGGAACTATCTACAACATTTGTCCAACCAGGTATTGAAAATTATACTGATTTCCAATATGCTAGAGGTAACAATCCTACACGTTATTATACTGAAACATTAGTGGCACAATTAGAAGATGCTAATTATGCTTTAGGGACTTCAAGTGGGATGGCAGCTACAACTTTAGTTTTTGGACTATTTAAAAAAGGTGATAAGATTTTATTTAATTCTAATGTTTATGGAGGAACTTATCGTTATTTTTCTACTTTATTCGAAGATCATGGATTAGAGTATGAAATAGTTAGAGATTTTAATCATTTAAATGAAAAAGATTTAGATGATGTTACA
>JAJQGQ010000175.1 GCA_021200395.1 Erysipelotrichaceae bacterium | reverse complement strand
AGTATATATTAACAAATTATTAAACTATTAAATAGAAACTTATTGGAAAGAAAAATAAGAATGTATTAATAAAAAAGGGTTATTATTTTTTTGATGATATTAAAAGTGAAGGAAATAAATTAAATTTCTTGTTTGATATATATATATATATATATGATAAAATCAAAGAAACTTAAAGAAGGGAGAGAAGTAAAAATGAGTGATTTTACAATTATAAGAGATAAGTTGTTAAATCATATCAATCAATTAATTGATGAATGTCAATACGCTTATAGCGTTGATTTAGATAAAGATGATTTATATAACTTATATTTAGATTCATTTCCAGCAGGGATAAATGAAATATACAGAGAAAGAAGAGAACATGATTGTTCAGCATGTAGATATTTCATTAAAACTGTCGGTAATATTGTCTTTATCAAAGATAATAAACCAGTATCTATCTGGGATTTTGATGTTGATAATAATGAATATGAGCCATCATTTAAAGCAATGAGCACATATGTCTATCAACATGATATTACAGATATATTCTTATCACCATTTAGAAGAATAGGAACAGTTGTTAATAGAGAAGAAACAGAAGGTGGAAAGATTATTTCATGGACACACTTTTATATGAAGGTTCCTAATACAATGTATTGTAAAGAAGGTGCCTTGAATAGTGAGATTGCGAAAGTTAGAGAAGCTAAACAGTTGTTAGAAAGTTCTTTAGAAGTTATTACTAAAGATAGTGTAGAAACAGTATTAGAATTAATAGCTCAAAACTCATTATATAGAGGAGACACATGGATAGAAATCTTAGAGAATTTCAATAGTGTTAGAGAAGCATATGAATCATTGGATGATAAGGAAAAGAACTGCTTCTTATGGAGAAAAGTTAAAGATTTACCACATGCATTAACTCATTTGAAGAATACAAGTATGGGAACATTATTAGTAGATGTTTCTGAAAGTATGAATTTAGATAGAGCTGTTAGAAAATATGAGAAAGTGGTTGCACCAGAAAACTACCAAAGATCTAAGCCAATCTATACAAAACAAATGTTGGAAGAAGCAAGAAAGAAAATTGATGCTTTAGGATATATGAATTCATTAAAGAGAAGATATGCGACGTTGAACGATATCACTATCAACAATATCTTATTTGCTAATAGAGATGTTAAGAAAGAATTGGAAGTTGATATCTTTGATGAAATGTCAAAAGATTTAAGTGTTGATCCAAAGAAATTTTCAAAAGTAGAAGAAATATCAATAGATAATTTCATCGATAATGTCTTACCAACAGCTAAAGAAGTAGAAGTCTTATTTGAAAATAGACATACGAAAAACTTAGTATCTTTGATTGCACCAAGTGATATAACATCTAAAAGCATGTTCAAATGGAATAACTCATTCAGTTGGGCATATACTGGCAATATTGCTGATAGTACATTAAAAGAAAATGTAAAAAAGGCTGGCGGAAGAGTTGACGGTGTCTTAAGATTCTCTATTCAATGGAATGATATTGAATTAGATAAAAACGATTTAGATGCACACTGCAAAGAACCAGAGGGTGGTCAACACATCAATTTTATTCGTAAAGTATCATATAAAACAGGTGGTAATTTAGATGTAGATATTATACGTCCAGTTTCAGGAAAACCAGCTGTAGAAAATATCACATATCCAACAATGAATAGAATGATTCAAGGTGATTATGAATTTTATGTTTATTGTTTTAATTATAGAGGTGGCAAGAAAGGTTTTAGGGCTGAAATTGAATTTGATGGTAAAACTTTCCAATATAATTATGACAAAGCTATGAGAAAAAATGAAAAAATCAAAGTTGCTACAGTTCACTTTGATGGACAACAATTCACTATTAAACATCACTTAAATGCTGATAGTTCTATCGCCAGCAAAGAGATATGGAATATCAATACTTTGCAATTCATACCAGTTAATGTTATTTGTTATTCACCAAACTATTGGGATGAAAATCAAGGCGTAGGAAATAAACATGTATTCTTCATGTTAAAGGATTGTATCAATCCAGAACAACCAAATGCTTTCTACAATGAATACTTAACCAATGATTTAAAAGAACATAGAAAAGTATTAGAAGCATTAGGATCAAAATTAGCTGTTACTGATGCAGATAGTCAGTTGAGCGGTATAGGTTTTAGTACAACTAAAAGAGATGAATTAGTTGTAAAAGTAAAAGGCCACACAGAAAGAGTATTAAGAATTAAAATTTAAAGGAGAAAAGAAAATGAACGAATTATTTATTCAAGCAGCGCAAAAGAAATACAGATTTCCTTATAAAGGACAAATCACAGTAGAAGATTTATTTGATTTAAACATGGAACAGTTAAATACTATATTCCAATCGTTAAACAAAGAAGTAAAGGATGCTGATACAGTATCATTATTAGAAGTTAAATCTGACGAAGATAAAGACTTAGAAAACAAGATTGAAATAGTGAAATATGTATTTAATGTGAAATTAGCACAAAAAGAAGCTATATCTAAACAAAAAGAAATCGCTGATGAAAAACAAAAAATCATGGCAATTATCGAAGATAAAGAAAATGCTGCATTAAAAGATTTAACAGTAGAAGAGTTAAAAGCAAAATTAGATGAATTAAAGTAAAAAGAAACTGTAACGAAATGAATCGTTACAGCTTCTTTTTTTTGAACATTGAAAAATTTTTAAAAGTCAGACGCTTGAGTGCTATGTGTTGTGCAGCTCTAAAGGGGCGTAATTTATTGCAACGACCAATGCGAGCAAAATCAGCAATCAAGTAAGCATCGCCAGGATCAGACTTTTCCATTTCGATATATGATTTTCTATAGTTTGCGATAGATTTGGCATTAACTGAATAAATGACAACAGGGATGTTGACGATAGAAAGACGTTCGGTTAGATAAGCACAAACATGAAAATCGTAGACAGAAGTGGATTCGGCTGCAATGATGATTTTTTCAAATTTTTCTTTATCAACAAAAGCTGTAACAGTAGTAATAAGAACATTACAGCCATCAGGATTGTTGGAAAAAGAAACATTAAAGAAAATCTTTTGATTAAAATTCATAGCACAAACCTGGTTGTTTTTGGTAGATACATCAATACCTATATATAGAGTATTCATGGAATCACCACCTTTCATTAAGATTATGAGATACTAGATAAATATATTGGGTTTCCCTAGTTCTTTAGACATGTTGCAACCTCGCCATAAGAATAGAACAGTACTGATCAAGGCTACGTATCAAACGTACTGAACAAACAACATTCGGTAAGAAAATACATTCTAAAGTTGGGAATCAGGCTTTAGAAGTAGATATTAAAGATACTACAAGGAGTGATAGAATATTTCCAATAATATAGTCACTAGTGACTATATTATAACTTAGGAAAATCCAATATTAAATAAGAGCTGTAAAGAATTCTAGTTATCTTTACAAAATATATTATACGAGAGTGTGATATTATGAGTAAAAAGCTTTGCTTTTTACAGCTATATATTAACAATTTATAAGATTTATGAATACATTTTCTTAGGAAAGAAAATGTAGAATTAAAAAAGGATGATTATTTTTATAGTGATATCAAAGATAAAGGAGAGATTTAAAAAGAAATATGAATATACAATATATAATAATCAAATCATAAATCTTGTAGTTTATGCAGATGTTAAAGAAATAATCATACCTGCATATATTGATTGTCATAAAGTAGTATCAATCGAATATATAGGCATTCATTATGATGAAATCAATGAAATAGATTGTCCATTAGAATATATTACAATACCACAAACAATAGAGAAAATAGATGCTGATGCTTTCAATGACTGTAACAATCTAAAAGCTATATATGTCAATAATAATCCTTATTATGAATCTATAGATGGCGTACTATACAATAAAGATTGTACATGTCTTATGAAATATCCATCTCATAAAGATCAATATATTATTAAAGATACTGTTACAAAAATTAATGATTATACTTTTTATTTATGTCTCGATTTAAAAGAAATAAGAATACCTGATAGTGTTAAAGAAATAGGTGAAAAAGCTTTTGCGTATTGTTGGAATTTACAAGATATTCATTTATCAGATAATTTAGAAAAGATAGGATCATCTGCATTTTATTGTTGTGGTCATTTACAAGATATTGTGTTACCTTCTCTTATACAAGTATTAGAAGAGGAAGTATTCTCTGAATGTTATGAATTAGAGAAAGTTGTTTTCAATGATAATATAATAGAAATAAAAGATCGAGCGTTTAGTCATTGTAGGAAACTAGAACATATTCGATTGCCTAGAAATGTGAAAAGTATTGGAGCAGAAACTTTTTATAAATGTATATCATTAAAATCTATTGATATACCTGATAATGTTCAATTTATAGGTGAGTATGCATTTAGTCTTTGTGGTTGTTTAGAATCAATTCGTTTACCAAATCTTGAATGTATATCTGATGCTATGTTTTTACATTGTAAAAGTTTAAAAGAAATTGTTGTTCCTAATAGTGTGAAAAGA
The DNA here is from genome assembly GCA_021200395.1 of Erysipelotrichaceae bacterium. Taxonomy (GTDB): domain Bacteria; phylum Bacillota_I; class Bacilli_A; order Erysipelotrichales; family Coprobacillaceae; genus JAJQDJ01. The sequence goes on along the minus strand of JAJQGQ010000175.1, from coordinate 2,336 downwards.
ATAGGATATCAGGCATTTGGATATTGTTATAAACTAGAAAAGGTGGTATTACCTGATGGTTTAGAAGTTATTGATCAATATGCTTTTTCTCATTGTGTATCTTTAAAAGAAATCAATATACCTGATACAACTACAAAAATAGGAAAAGGAGCTTTTAATGATTGTTATAGTTTAAAAACTATAACAATTCCTCAGTCAGTTAAAAGAATAGATAACATTGCTTTTGGTGGTTGTGGTGATTTGACTTTTAATGTTTATTTTGATTCTAATGGTTTATTATATTGTGTTAAAAATGATAAGAAGATAAATCAAATATTAAAATAAAGGGATGTAAATAATGAAAGCTATATTATAGATGAATGGAGGAAGATGAAATGAAAAAGAAATTTATAGTTATTAATGATGAGGGTTTAGAAGTAGAATATGATATCTTATTTACATTTGATAGTGATGATACAGGAAAAAGTTATATTGTCTATACAGATTATTCAAAAGATGATGAAGGAAATATCCAAGTATATTCAAGCGTATATGATCCAAAGTTAGAAAATCCTCAATTAGAGGAAATTAAAACTGCAAAAGAAATAAAAGTTATTAATGATATGCTTAATACTATGATAGAATCTACAAAAGTGAGAAAACATATAAATGAAAAAGATTGAGGTGAACATAGGTGATCAATAAGATAAGGGGCTGTATTGTCGGAGGTGCTATTGGTGATGCTTTAGGATATCCGATTGAATTTGATAAGGATATTAAAGATAAACAACAGACAAGATTTGATGGTATTGGTTATTTTTCTGATGACACACAAATGACGTTGTTTACGGCAGAAGGTTTGATTTATCAAAAGAATCATGATATTTCTTATGAAGAAGCTATTTATCAAGCCTATCTTGATTGGTATGATACTCAAAATAGTTCACATATGGGTAAAAACATATGTAAAATAAAAAATTATCCAGAATTGAATTATTCTAGAGCACCAGGAATTACTTGTCTCAATGCCCTTTCATCAGGAAAAATAGGTACCATTGATCATCCATTGAATGATAGTAAAGGCTGTGGAAGTGTTATGAGGGTTGCACCAGCAGGTATTGTTTGTGATTCAATAAGCGAAGCAGGGAAAGTAGGTGCTATAGCAGGGGCGATTACACATAGTCATCCGTTAGGAATTATACCTTGTTATGTTTTTTCAGCAATGATTTATGAACTAATTCATAGTGATAAAACCATAGTGGAGGCTTTAGATATCGCCATGCAAGATTATTTAGATGGTTTTGATATATTTGATCAAGAATCTAAAGATACCTTTGTATCACTTATCAATAAAGCCAAAGAATTGTCTCAACAAGATATCAATGATATTGATGCTATTAATCAATTAGGCGAAGGATGGGTAGCTGAAGAAGCTTTAGCGATAGCTATTTATGCATGTTTAAAGTATGATGACTTTGCTGATGTTATTATTTGTGCTGTGAATCATGATGGTGACAGTGATTCTACAGGAGCCATTGCTGGTAATATTATAGGTGCTTATTTAGGATATGATCATATACCAGATTATTATAAAGATCATATTGAAGCTAAACATATTTTATTAGAAATATCTGATGCTTTAGAAAGCATTTTGAAATTGTAAAATGAGCGTAAGCTCATTTTTTTATGAATAAAAGGGTGATTATTTTTTGGATTGTATTATAAATGAACGGAGGAAGAAAATATGGATACTTTTAAAATAATTAATCATCATGGAGAAGAAGTAGAATGTGAAATATTATTTGTATATGAAGATATAGAAACATATAAAACTTATATTGTATTTACTGATCATTCAGTTGATCAATATGGACGTCAAGAAGTACAATCCTTTATATATAATAAAGAAACTTCAATGAGTGAACCCATTGAAACAGAAGAAGAATGGATGATGTTAGAAATGATATTTGAAAATTTATTAAAAGAAAATGATCATGTTAGATAATACTTATAGTTAAAATGACCTTTTTCTCATCAATAACATTGTAGAAAATATATTATGCGAATGTTATAATAACTTAAAAGGGAGAGGATACAATGTTATTTGATTATGATATTAATAAGGATATTTTTACATCTTTTAAAGACATTACCATTGATTATGATCATTTGATAGATGAGATAGATGATATGATGAAAGAAACAAATCAATATATGAATGATAGTGAAATGACTATTTCCCAAAATCACTTTATGACTTGTTTAGGAAAACTGTTTCTATTAAGAAATGAATTGGCACCATTTATTACTTATTTATCTAAAGATGAAATAGAATTTTTAAAAAGGCAAAATAATTA
>JAJQGQ010000209.1 GCA_021200395.1 Erysipelotrichaceae bacterium | reverse complement strand
CTCCAGGAATAGTCAATACTCATCAAATAACTCATTTATTAGATTTAAATGAACTTAAACCAGTGATTCCCCAAAGTGAACTAAAGCCAATAAGTTTTCAACTAAATAGCGATCAAACACTTTATTTTGATGGCTTAGCACGTTTGGATTTTACAAAGGGTTCAAAAACTCAATTTATCAATTATTTTTCCAAAAATTTAAATATTCATAGATGTAAAACCATTAAAGCTGATGAATTATATAATCGTCATATGACTTTTATACATGAAATAAAGGATATGAATAATATCGATGATTTTAAAAAATATTCCTTTCATTTAAAAAATAAAAAATATGATATCGTTATTTCTGGATTGGGATTTGTAACGATTCATGCATACAAAGGTGTCGATATTACAGTATATGCACCACCACAAGTCAACGTATTGATTCGTGAAGCACTTATTTAGGAGGTTATTATGTTAACAGGTAAACAAAAAAGATATTTAAGAAACGAAGCTAATGAATTAAATGCTATTTTTCAAATTGGCAAAGGAGGTATAAGTGATAGCCAAATTCATAGTATTATTGATGCTTTAGAAGCCCATGAACTCATCAAAATTAAGCTTTTAAAAAGCTGTCCTGATGATATAGATTGTATTGCTGAAGAATTAAGTACACGTACTCAAAGTGAAATAATACAAACAATAGGACGTGTTATTGTATTATATAAAGAAAGTGAAAAGAGGATATATCATTTATGAAAATAGGCTTATTTGGAGGGAGTTTTGATCCTATCACAAAAGCACACGTAGAAATTGCCAAGATAGCTTTATCACAGCTTGAATTAGATGAAATTCAATTTATTCCTACAGCTCATAATCCTTGGAAGGATCAAAACAATGCTAGTAAAGAAGATCGCATACACATGATTGAAATAGCTATAAAGGATACTCCTCATATGACAATTAATCATATTGAAATAGATAATGATAATAATGATAAAAATTATACTTATCAGACAATCGAAAAAATTATTAGTTCATATCCTGATAATGAATATTATTATATTATGGGTATGGATCAAGCCAATCTTTTCTATAAATGGAAACATCCTAAACGTATAAGTAAAATGGTCCAATTAGTCGCATTTAAAAGGGGTGGTTATAAGAGTGATAAGAAAATATTAAAAAAATATCACTTTATTAAATTAAAAAACAAACCAATAACAGCCAGTAGCAGTGATGTCAGATGTGGTCATATTGAATTATTAAATGATGATGTATTACGTTATATTTCTTCAACAGGTATTTATTTAAATGAAATGATACAAATTCATATGAAAGAAAAGCGCTGGAAACATTCTTGTTCAGTGGCCAAGCTTGCCAAAGAATTTGCTTCATCTAATGGATTAAATGAAACCGAAGCTTATATTGCTGGTATCTTACATGATATAGCTAAAGAATTAGATCATCAACAAGCATTGGATCTGATGAATCAATACTATCCTGAATATGTCCATATGAGTGAAGCAATATGGCATCAATGGTTATCAGCATATATGGCAAAGAATCTATATTTAATAGATGATGAAGTCATTCTAAAAGCTATAGAAGATCATACCACTGCTTCTACAACAATGTCTGCCATTGGTAAATGTTTATATTGTGCTGATAAATTAGATCCTTTAAGAGGTTATGATTCATCAAAACAAATTGAAGTATGTAAAACCGATATTCATCAAGGTTTTAGAGATGCCCTAGAAGATTTTTATACTTTTTCTAAAGAAAAAGGAAGAAATATTGATCCAGTATTTTTTGAAATATATGAACATTATTGTATAAGAGGAGAAATTGAATGAATGAATTAGAAATTATAGTTAAAGCAATGGATGATAAATTAGCAACCAATATTGTTGCTATTGATATGGCAGAAGTTAGTCCTTTATTTGATACATTCGTTTTATGCAGTGCTTCTAATGAACGATTAATGAATGCGATTAAAGATAATATTGTAGAACAATGTGAAATTAATGGAATAGAAATTAAAAGTATTGAAGGATTACGAGATTCAAAATGGATTCTTGTTGATTGTGGTGATATCGTATGTCATATATTCCAAGATGATGAAAGAAAGAACTACAATTTAGAAAAACTATGGGGCGATATGCCAAGAATCAACATTGAAGGAATGTTAAATCAATGAGTTATGAAAATTTTAGTTACTATTATGATAGTTTGATGGATTCAAAATTTTATGATGACTATCTTGAATTTATTTTCAATCATGCAGTATTTGATGAAGTTTTTGAACTGGCATGTGGAACTGGTGAAATAGCGATTCGCTTAGCTAAAGCTCAAAAACAGGTTTATGCATCAGATCTATCTATGGATATGTTGGAAGTAGCCAAGCAAAAAGCCATGTATGAGAATGTTAATTTATATTTACAACGTGTAGATATGACTGATTTTTCAACAGATAGGGAAGTTGATCTTATTTTATGTCTTTGTGATTCTTTAAATTATTTATTAGAGGAAAAACAAATTATCCAAACTTTTAAGAATGTTAATGCATCACTCAAAGATAATGGAACATTTATTTTTGATATTGATAGTTTATATAAAATGAATCATATTTTAAAAGATTATCATGAATATGATGAAGATAAAGATTATATTTTTGACTGGCAGGTTGAATATATCGATAACGGCTATGTAAAACATCATGTCTATATTGAAGATAAGATTGAAGATGATATCGTGGATGAATATCATTATCAGAAAACTTTTGATATTCATCAATATCTTCAATGGTTAAATGAAACAGGTTTTCATAAAATAACATATTATAGTGATTTTGATGAATATTATAAAGATTGTGAACGTATTATTTTTGTATGTCAGAAAGGATGATAAATGATGATAGGTATTATTGGTGCCATGGAAGAAGAAGTTGCTGAATTATTGGAATTAATGGATATTGAAAAGACTGATAAATCTTTAGATTATACTTTTTATCAAGGAAAAATGCATAATAAAGAAGTCGTTGTCGTACAAGGTGGTATTGGAAAAGTCAATGCTTCTGTATCAGCAACTTTATTATTAACAAAATTTGCTATTGATTGTGTTATTAATATTGGGACTGCAGGTGGAATTATTCCAACTCAAAATGTAGGAGATGTTATTATTTCATCAAGTGTTGTTCATCATGATGCAGATGTCGTAGGATTTGGCTATGAATATGGTAAAATTCCAGGTATGCCAACTTTCTTTATGCCAGATAAAGATTTATTAGAAAAGACAAAAAATATTTTGAATTTAGAAAATATACCTTATCATATTGGTCTTATTGCTTCAGGTGATCAATTTGTTTGTCGTCAAGATCAAGTTGATCATATTAAAAAACACTTTCCAGAAGCAGTATGCAGCGAAATGGAAGCCGCATCTATTGCTCAGGTATGTTATGTTTTTAATACACCATTTATAATCACACGTTCATTAAGCGATATATTTAATAAGGGAGATAGCCAAGTTCAGTTTGATACTTTTGTAAAGACTGCTTCTGCTGTCTCAGCTAAAATGTGCTACGAATTAGTTTCAGTCATATGAAAAAAATAGAATTATTAGCACCTGCAGGGGATAGAGAAAGTTTTAAGGCTGCCGTTTATTGTGGCGCTGATGCTATTTATATTGGTGGAGAATCTTATAGTGCTAGAGCTTATGCTCATAACTTTAATAAAGAAGATATGAGATGGGCAGTGTCTTTGGCTCATACTTATGGTGTTAAGGTTTATGTAACAATCAATACATTATATAAAGATAATGAATTTGATGATATACTATCTTATATAGATTTCCTTTATGATATTCAAATTGATGCTTTAATTATTCAAGATATTGGTTTATTGAGTGTTATTAGCCAAATATATCCCGACTTTGAGCTTCATATCAGTACTCAAGCTAGTGTAATGAATGCTCAAGGTGTCAATTATTTTGAAAAGTTAGGAGCTAAACGACTTGTTTTAGCTCGTGAAAATAGCATTGAAGAAATTAAAGAAATTATCACTAAAACAAATATAGAAATTGAAGTTTTTATTCATGGTGCTTTATGTATTTGTTATTCAGGGCAATGTTTAATGAGTAGCATGATTGGTAAAAGAAGTGGGAATAGGGGATCATGTGCCCAACCTTGTCGTCTAAAATATCGTTTGATGAAAGACAATGAAATATTAGATGATAAATATCCTTTTCTTTTATCTCCAAGAGATTTAATGAGTATTGATCATATTGATAAACTTATTGAAGCAGGTGTCCATTCCTTAAAAATTGAAGGACGTATGAAAAGACCAGAATATGTCGCAAGTACTGTACTAGCTTATCGCAAAGCTATTGATAATTACTATAATAAACAAAATAGTTCTTTAAAAGAAGAAATCCAAGATATGACATCAATGTTTAATAGATATTATACAAATGGTTATCTTTTCCATGATAAAAACATTGTAGATGGTGATTATTCTGGCAATAAAGGTGTTGTTATTGGAGAAGTGATAGGTTATCAAAAGAAATTAAAACGCGTTAAAATCAAGCTTATAGATGATTTATACCAAGGAGATAGTATTGTCTTTGAAACTATTGATAAAGGCAGGCCAATTAATAAAATATATAAAGATGATAAACTTGTCAATCACGCAAAAAAGCATGACATTATAGAAGTAGAATTTGATACTTTTGTGAAAAATGGGCAAGTACGTAAAACAGTTGATACAAAAGTTATAAAAAAACTTCAAAATATTTATCAAAAGCCCCATCGTAAACAACCTATCAAGATGATCTTTACCGCTCATATCAATCATCCTGCAACGCTTACAATAACATTAAATGATATATCAGTAACATGTCAAACATCATGCCTTGTCGAAACACCAATCAAAACATCAACTGATAAAGAACGTATTGCAGTTCAGCTTTCTAAACTTGGTCAAACACCATTTGATTTAAAAGAATTAAAAATTATTTCCGATGATCAGGTATCTATTCCTATAAAAGAAATAAACAATCTTAGAAGAATAACTTGTCAAAAGCTAGAAAACCAATTAGCAAAACAACAAATTCATCATCTAAAAAAGCAAGATTATATTCATCCCATAAGACAATTATCATCAAAAGGAAAAACATATGTTCATGTTTCTACATTAGAACAATTAAAACTAGTAAGTAAGTATAATGATATTGAAATTATTTATCCTTATCAATCAGATACACTAGAAGCTTTTCGAATATATCCAAATATGATATTAGGTACATCAAAAATCTTAAAAACAAAAGACATTGAAAATATCAAAAACTCTAAGATATATCAATTCGTCAACTGCATATTTGTTAATAATTATGGTGCTTATGAAGCATTTCATAATAAAGAAAAAATATTAGGAACAGGTATGAATATATACAATTCATCAAGTGCTAGTCATTATCCAGGTATGAAAATATTATCTATAGAAATGAGCTTAAATGATATCAATCATTTACATACCGATTTATCTAAATGTATGATTCAAGTCTATGGAAAGATAGAAAATATGGTTAGTGAATATTGTCCAATATCACATTATTATTTTGGATATTTAAAAAAGAATTGTCAAATATGTCGAAACCATTCTTTTTCATTAATAGATCGAAAAGGAGAAAAATTTGACATAATAACAGATGAAAATTGTCGTATGCATTTATTAAATTGTCGTAGTATTTTTTATAATCAACCATCGATACAGATAAATAATCATTATATCCACTTCACAAATGAAAGTAGTGAAGAAATAACAATAATTATGGATTACTTTATCAAGAAAAATCAAGATGTTAGCGAAATAAAAAAGCAATTATCGCTTACTCATGGTTATTATTAACGAACTTGTCTTTTTATGTCTTTCATAAAATTGTTTTTTTAAAATTCTAAATTGATATCGTTTTAGAAAAATGCTATAATAAGTTTCATGGAGGTAGCATTATGGCAATTGATATGGATTTAGCAAAACGTTTAAAGGGTTATCGAAATTTTAAGCATCTCACCCAAAAAGAAGTTGCAACGCATCTCAATGTTCCCCATTCGGCAATATCTGATATCGAAAATGGTAAGCGTGACGTTACTGTCAGTGAACTAAAGATATTATCACATTTGTATGGTCGTAGTGTTGAAGAAATAATTAGCGGAAAAAAATATGACTATTATAATATAGCGAATATTGCACGTCTATTAACAGAGCTACCAGATGAGGATTTAAAAGAGGTTATGTTTATCATTGAGTATAAGCGTAAAAGAATTGAAGAGAAAAACAAGGCTAATGTTTAAGCCTTGTTTTTACTTAATTCATAATTTCTTACTATTTCCTTGAATTCTTCTAACAATTCTAATCCTTCATCTAGAATTTCATCACATATTTCATCAGTATGATGATGATAAAAATGAACCTCGAATGGATTCGTTTCTGCCAATACATATGTACCAAAACCATAACTACCACGATTCATCATCATACAGCCAGGATTAACAAAATGAATACCATCATGAATTTGATGTGTAGGAACATGAGTATGCCCATGGAAACAAATACTTGCATGATTTTCGTGGCATAATTGGATCAGCTTATCATATCCACTATAAACATCATAATAATGTCCATGTGTTACAAGAATACCATTTTTAACCACAAATTTAGGAAACGGATCGAAATCATGATTGCCTTGCACAGCTATGTCAAATTCATTAATTAATGGATCATCTAAAGGTAATGATGAATCTCCACAATGAATCATCATATCAACTTGATTTTTATATTTATTCACAACTCTCACTAAGTCATCATCAAAGCGATGACTATCACTTACTACTAATAATTTCATATCATCATCTCACTTCCAATATAATCAT
>JAJQGQ010000176.1 GCA_021200395.1 Erysipelotrichaceae bacterium | reverse complement strand
GTACATCACCTAATAACCAATGACAAATAAGTTTATATTCTTGACAATATTGAATCGTTTCTTCAAAAAAATCAGATATATCTTTAGAAGCAACAAGAATCTGTGCATCAATATTGGAAATACCATAATCATTCATATATTTTTTAGCACGTTCATCTGCTAGCATAGGAAGATTTTTCTTGATTTGCATAACCCAATCGTGACTAAGACGAATAGGTAAAATATTTGGTTCACAATAATACTTATAATCAACAGCGTCGCCTTTAGCACGCATCACCACTGTTTGTTTTAGTGTTTCATCATAACGTCTCGTTTCCTGTATGACATGACCACCTTGCATAATAACATTTTCTTGACGCATAGCTTCATATTCTATCGCTTTTTGCACATTAGAAATAGAATTGAGGTTTTTAATTTCAGTGCGGACGCCTAATTCTTCCTTGCCATAAGGACGAATAGATATATTGACATCACAACGCATTGAGCCTTCTTCCATTTTAGCATCTGAGACATCTGTATATAAAAGTATTTGTCGTAATTTTTCTAAATAGGCTGCTGCCTGTGCTCCGCTTCTAATATTTGGACGTGTTACAATTTCAATTAAAGGAATACCCGCACGATTATAATCTAATAATGAATAATCATCAAAATGGAATTGTTTACAAGTATCCTCTTCCATATGTAAACGATCAATATCGACACGTTTTTGTTTACCACTTACATCAATATCAATATATCCATTTTTTCCTATTGGCCTTTTTTCTTGCGTAATTTGAAAGCCTTTAGGTAAATCTGCATAATAATAATTTTTACGATCAAAACATAAAAGTTCATCAATATCCATATGTAAAGCATGACAAACACGAATCGCATATTCAACTGCTCTTTTATTAACAGAAGGCATAGTTCCTGTCATACCCATATCTATTTCATTAACCATAGTATTGGGTTCTTCCCCAAAAGTCACAGGAGAAGCAGAAAACATTTTAGAGTTTGTTTTTAATTCACAATGAACTTCTAGACCAATGACTTGTTCAAAATTCATCTTTAGCCCTCCCTTGAATATTGATTAGCATAGCCTAAAGCTTTTTCCAAGGCATAGGCACAATTCAATACCGTTTGTTCTTCAAATAAACGACCCATCAAATTGACTGCAATAGGCATTCCCTCCACAAAACCAGAAGGTAATGATAATGAAGGTGTCCCTGCAAAATTAGCTAAACATAAATGATTCTCTAAGATAATATATTCATCACTTAAACGATCATCATTAGCTTCATCCAATTTGGGAGCAATGCTACCACAATTTGGCGTTAAGATAATATCATAATCTTGATATATTTTATTCATTTCTGCAACAATTAAACGTCTAACACGTTGCGCTTTGCGAAACATACATTCTTGATTTTCAGTGGCTAAGGCAAGATTACCTAGAATAAAGCGTCTTTTGATATGAGCACCAAATCCATCTGTGCGTGAATTAATCATGACTTCGTCAGGAGTTGAGCCTTCTTGACGATTTCCATATTTAATGCCATCTAAACATGAATGATTACTCGTTGCTTCACTATTGGCAATAATTGTATAGGTTGGTAATAATGTACGCATGAGTTGAATAGGCATCGAAACATCTTCAACAGTTGCTCCTAATTGTTTTAAGGTCCCAATGACATATGCAAAATTAGCTTTAATATCAGGATTTCTTATTTCATCTGATACCGATGTTAAAACTGCTATTTTCATATTGGATATATCATCAGTGAGATGATCAAGATAATGTGGTACAGGTCTTATAGATGAAGTCATATCTCTTTCATCTCTACCAGAAATAGCTTCAGTAACAATACACATATCTCTCACATTTCTAGTAAAAGCACCTAATGTATCTAATGAAGAAGCATAAGGTATCACACCATAGCGTGAAATTCTACCCCAGGTAGGCTTAAAACCCACAACACCACAATATCCTGCAGGTTTTCTAATTGAATCTCCAGTATCGCTACCTAAAGCAAAAGGAACTAAACCACAACCAACCAAAGCAGCACTACCACCTGATGATCCTCCTGCAATACGCGTAGAATCCCAAGGATTATAAACAGGTCCAGTTAATGCCGTTTTATTTGTTCCACCCATGGCCAATTCATCCATTGAGGCTTTACCAATAAGACAAGTACCAGCTTGATTTAATAAATCAACAACATGGGCATTATAGATCGGAACATAATCAGCTAACATCTTACTAGAAGCTGTTGTTAGAATACCTTTAGTATTATAGTTATCTTTTAAAACATAAGGAATACCGTTTAATATAAATTGAAAATCTGATTTTTCTAAATCTTCATAAGCTATATCTCTAGTAATTGTTACAAAAGCATTAAGACGTTCTTGTTGAAAATGAGCTTCTGCAAATAATTCATCATAATAAGTCTTTGAATCTAATTTTCCATTTTTTAATAATTGATGCAATTCTTCAATACTATAAGCCATCATTTAAGTCACCACCTTTGGTACCTTAATTTGATGATCCTTAGTACTTTTCGCATTTTTTAAAGCATCTTCTCTACTGATTAAATGATCAGCTACATCTTCTCTTAAAAAAATTGTTTCTATTTCATAAGGAAATGCTAACGGTTCAACATTCGATGTATCAATAGCTTCTAATGCCCTAACATGATTCATAAAAATATTGTATTCTTCAACCAATGCTGGCATTTCCTCATCACTAACATCAAACATTGTTTTTAAGCCAAGCTTTTTAAGCATTTGTTCAGTTTCATTCATATTAACACCTCTTAATACAAATACTCACTCTGTGAACTTTCACCTTTGTTCTTGATAATAATAGCTTGTAACTCATCCTGCGAATAAACCAATACTTTGATATCAAAATCATAACTAAATTTACTATCTATACCATCTGCAATAATTGATGTTAAATACATCAATTCTGTTGATGTTTTAACATTAAGAGTTGCTTCCATCACCATAGATTGAATTTCACCATCAACATATCTTGCTGTACCAACAAGTCCAGCAGCTTCTTGAGCAGCATCTTTTAAGTTTGTCTTAATAGTGACAAATTCATCATAAGTTGTGGAATCCAATTCTTCTGCTTCATCACTCGTAAATAAGACTGTTTGCTGATCAACATCATTGATAACTCCAAGTGATCCTTCACAATAACATTCTAAGATATAATGACCTCCAACAGTAGAAGAAGTGAGATCGGTAGCTTGATATACAGTTATAAGAATTGGTACATCTTTCACATCTGCAAAATCTTCATGCGTTTGGATAATATTATAGAATGTTTCTATAACTTCTTTTCCATAATCTTCATAAGCACTATCACTCATTGTATTTTCTAATGTTGCATTAGAACTATCACGAGGATCAATAATAATCGAAAATGACATGCCTTTCAAATCATAACCATTAACACCTTTTGTATAATAATCCTGTTCTTGGACATTTTGCACCATAATAGGATTTTCAACATCCTCAATAACTGTTCCACTGGCTGGCTGCAATGAATAATCACTGCTTCTTGTCATCATTTCATCTTTCAAAGCTAATGATAAATACTGACCTTCACTCATATAATAATTACTTGTAGAAAAATAATCTGCGGATAAAATTTGCAAACCTCTACCAATAGAAATAAAATCACCAGTATCTCCATAATCTGTATAAAAACTTTCTCTTAATTCGCTAGTAGAACTATCTTCAAAGACTACAATCTTATAATAACTATCATCAAATGATTCCATAGTTGTTGAATCTGCACTTGAAGTATTTGTATCACTCGAATAATCATCGCTTGTACAACCAACAAGTATCATCAATACCAATAAACATGATAAGATTTTTCTCATAAACCAACCTCCTCTTTAAATTGAGCTTCATTTAATATCGTTATACCATATTGTTGAGCCTTAGTAAGTTTACTACCAGCATCTCTACCACAAATAAGATAATCCGTCTTCTTAGAAACACTACCAGTTACATTAGCACCAAGTCTAGATAAATATTCTTTAATTTCCTTTCTTGTCATTAATTCTAATGTTCCCGTTACACAAACTGTCTTATCCTTAAAAATACTTTCTTGTAGTATAGATGTATCTTTTAAATAATTCATATTCAGTCCAATTGCTTTCAAATGTGCCAATAAAGCCTGTGATTCACTATCACTTCTAAATTGATTAATAGATTGTACAATAGTATCTCCAACATCTCTAATAGATAAAAGCTTAGCAGTTGAAGCATTCATTAAAGCATCCATAGACTTAAATTCTTTAGATAAATTATCCGCCATTTTTGCGCCTACACCTCTGATACCTAAACCAAATAGAAGTTTTTCCATCGAATTCTGTTTACTATTTTCAATAGCTTGAATTAAATTATCCATAGATTTTTTTCCAAAACCTTCAATATCCATAATTTCCTGTCTATGATCAGCCAAACTATAAATATCCTCAATACATTTCACAAATCCTAGATTATAGAACTGTTCAATAATCTTTTCTCCTAAACCTTCAATATTCATAGCATCACGTGATGCAAAATGAATAATCTTTTCAATCTTTTTAGAATCACAATCCTTATTCATACAATAATAAGCTGCTTCATTATCCTTACGAATTAACTGAGAACCACAATAAGGACAAGTATCAATCATTTTGAAAGGTTTTTCACTACCATTACGTCTTTCTTTCAAAGAACGAACAACCTCTGGAATAACATCCCCAGCCTTTCTAACAACAACATAATCGCCAACTCGAATATCTTTATGCTTTACATTATCTTCATTATGTAATGTAGCACGTTGCACAGTACTACCAGCTACTCTAACAGGCTCTAATACAGCATTTGGAGTAATTTGACCAGTTCTACCAATCGTAAAAATAATATCATCCAATTTTGTGACAACTTCTTCAGCTGGGAATTTATAAGCAATGGACCATTTAGGTACTTTAGCTGTATAACCTAATCTTTCTTGCTGATTTAAATCATTCACTTTAATCACAATACCGTCAATTTCATAAGGTAAATGAGAGCGTTTATCTGTCATTTCTAATATATATTGCCATACTTCATCTACATTTAGGCATTTACGAATATTTGGATTGACTTTAAAGCCAATACTTTTAATGTAACTGAGTGCTTCTTCATGCGTTTTGATATTCATATCTAAGGCCATTGGTACATGATACAAAAAAGCATCCAATCCTCTTTTAGCAGCTATTGATGAATCTAGTTGTCTAACACTACCAGCAGCTGCATTACGTGGATTAGCGAGTAATGGCTCGCCAGCCAACTTTCGTTGTTCGTTTAATTGATTAAATGACTTTTTAGGCATATAAATTTCACCACGAACTTCAAATTCTTCTTTATAAGGAATACTCAAGGGAATCGATTTTATTGTTTTTACATTATGAGTAATATTTTCACCTATTTCACCATCACCACGAGTTGCTCCGTAATCTAATTTTCCATCCTTATATACTAAAGAAACTGATAAACCATCAATCTTTAACTCACATATATATTCAACATTAGGGAACATATCTCTTATACGTTCATCAAATTCTCGTAGTTCATCTTCATTAAAAATATTCCCCAATGACAACATCATACGCTTATGTGTCACTTTCGTAAAAGAATCTAAAACCTGACCACCTACACGTTGAGTAGGAGAATCTTCGGTAATCCATTCAGGATGTACCATTTCAATATGTTGTAATTCTTGCATCAAACGATCATATTCCTGATCCGATACAGTTGGGTTATCTAAAACATAATATTGATAATTATATTCATTTAATAATTTTTTGATTTCTTCTAGTCTTTCAAATGTCATCATCGTCGCTCCATTTCATTGTCTCATTGTACTAAACCGCTTACGCGGTAGTTTTTAATTTTTCTTTTTTATAAATTGTTGTGTAAAGCCTTTTATATGATGGCTTTTTATTTTATAGTGATATTGTCATTATAATTTAGAAAGGAATGATATTTTATGTTTACAAACAAAACTAATGACAAAATTGAACAGTATCCTATTCTTCAGAAAACCATCGAGGCTCTATCTCTCAAAAATTTATCTCCTCGTACTGTTGAAAATTATTTATGTGTTATTTACCGATTCCTTGATTTTATTAATTATGATAATGAATTTGATATCACTATTGAGCATTTTCGCAGTTTCCTTGTTTATCTTAATTCTACTTCTCTTACTAAGAACACTATCAATTGCTACAACTCTCATATTCGTTTCTTTTTCAATGCTGTACTTTTTAAACCTGTTAATCCTTATATTGTTCCTAAATCTGTCTTTAAAAGAAAGGAAATCTCTTATCTTATGGATGATCAGGTTAAAAATCTTCTTAAACTGACTGCCTCTGATTCTAGAATGGACTGCATTATTAAACTCGGTCTTTGCTGTGGCCTTAGAATAGATGAGGTTGCTTCTCTTAGAGTCTGTGATATTCATACCAAGGGTTCTGATAAAATTATTCATATAGATAACTCTAAGAGAAATAAGTCACGTGATATTCCTATGGATAATACTACTTATTGTGCTATCCAGCGTTATGCTAAGGAATATTTTATTAAGCCTGGTACTGAGGCTTTCTTCTTTCAGTTTAGATTACACCATAAACCTACAGCTCAGACCATCAGAAATCATTTTAATGAATATAGAAGTAGAGCTGGTATTGATGATTCTGTTACATTCCATGGCCTCAGACATACCTATGCCGTTAATTTTTTGAAGGCTGGCGGGGATATATGTGACCTCAAATATCGTATGGGTCATGGCTCATTAGCTGCTACTTCCCGCTATCTTCATTTCGCTTCTAATATGATGAAGCCCGGTGTTTCTTATATGGACAAGCTTTTGAAGGATGTGAAATAATATGACTACAATCTTTCAACATATTCTTAAA
>JAJQGQ010000050.1 GCA_021200395.1 Erysipelotrichaceae bacterium | reverse complement strand
CAGCTTATGATTATTATACAATAGTGAGAGAATTACCAAGTGGAAAAGGTTATTGCGATATTGGTTTTATGCCAAAAGATTCAACGAATCCAGCTATGGTTGTAGAGTTAAAATGGGATAAAAAAGTAGATAAAGCGATTGATCAAATCAAAGATAGAAATTATCCTAAAGCTTTAGAACATTATAAAGATAATTTATTATTAGTTGGTATTAGTTATATAAGTGATAGCAGAAAAAAAGATTATAAACATCATATTTGTAAAATTGAAAAGTTTATTAAAAAATAGCAAAAAGGTAAGGAATGCAGTCCTTACCTTTTTTCTTGAGTGACGTTATGATCACTGGATTCTTGAACAATATTATATCACTTGAAATGTGATAGTTCAAGTATTTTATAATAAGCCCATTTCAATCATCTTTAAGCCAATATCTACAGAGTTATAAGCAGCACCTTTCATTAATTGATCGGCTACAACCCACATACTTAAAGCATGATCGTTATCTAAGTCTTTTCTTACACGTCCAACGTGTACTAATTCATCACCAATAAATAGATTAACCATTGGATAAACTTGATTTTCGATATCATCATATAATTCTACACCATGAGAATGTGATAATAATTCAAAAGCTTTATCTAGGTCAATTGGTTTCTTTGTTTCAATATAAACGGATTCACTATGACCTCTTAATACTGGTACTCTAACACAAGTTGCATTGACTTTGATATCTTTGTTGAAGATTTTCTTAGTTTCATTAACCATTTTCATTTCTTCTTTAGTATAACGATTATCTAAGTTAAATACATCAACTTGAGGTATACAGTTAAAGGCAATTGGATAGTGTTTCTTATCAGAAGCACAAGGTAATGTCTTCGCTACTGGTTCTTTACCATCTAAGACTTCTTGTGATTGACGATATAATTCTTCCATACCAGCTACACCTGCTCCAGACACAGCTTGATAAGTAGATACAATAATACGTTCAATATCAAAGTATTCATCTAATCTATTTAAAGCACTAACCATTTGAATTGTTGTACAATTAGGATTCGCAATAATACCTTTATGATTCTTTAAAGCATAAGCATTCACTTCTGGTACAACCAAAGGTACATTAGGATCCATTCTAAAATGTGATGTATTATCTATATTGATACATCCTGCTTTAACAGCATATTCCATATATTTAGCAGAAACACTACCACCAGCACTCCAGAATGCCACATCAATACCTGCAAAAGAACCTTCTGTTAACTCTTCAACAATAAACTTATGACCTTCATATTCAATTTCTTTACCTTTACTTCTACTAGATGCTAATAACTTAATACTCTCATAAGGAAAATGAAACTGAAAAATACATCTTAACATTTCCCTACCAACAGCACCTGTAGCTCCAACAATTGCAACCTTATATGTTTTCATTTTCTTGTCCTCCTAAAAATGCTTCATGTAATAAAACCTGAGCCTCTGCTACATCATCTCTATCAATATAACAAGATATATTAATCTCACTACAAGATGTCATCTCAACATTAATACCATGACTCATAAGTGTATTATAAACCTTCTGATACATACCTTTATTATTTCTAATACCAACACCAACCACTGCAACCTTACCAATATTGCCTCTTACAATTGTTTTTTGTGGTTTTAAGACAGGTTTTAACTCATTAATAACATCTATAACCACAGGAACATATTTATCATTAATGATTAAAGAAATATCCATTCTGCCTCCACCAACCAATACTTGATTAAATACATTTACATTCACATCTACTTCAGCAATTTTTTCAAACAATTGCCCAGCACCATTACCCTTAGCATCCACACCTGCTAAAGTAATACGTGCTTCATTTTGTGAACCTGTAATACCTGAAATAATCAATTCATTCAAATGGTCTTTCATGATCTTCTCATCTCCTAACACATATGTCCCTTGACTTTCATCAAACGAACTTCTCGCATGAATCACAATATTATGCTTAGCAGCTAATAACACACACCTATGATTCAATACCTTAGCCCCATTTTTCGAAAGCTCTAGCATCTCTGCATAACTAATATAATCTAACTTCTTGGCATTACTGACAATACGTGGATCAGCCGTATAGATACCTTTGACATCACTATATATCTCTACTTCACTAGCATCTATCGCTACCCCAATAGCCACTGCTGATAAATCACTACCACCACGACCTAATGTCGTAATTGTTCCATTTTGTGCATATCCTTGAAAACCAGGACAAACAACAATATCCGATGTCTCTAATTTCTCATGAATGTATTTACCTTCTACAGTCGTAATAGTTGCACTTGTATGTTCTTCATTCGTAATAATACCAAGCTCTCTATTAGTGACTGTAGAAACATTATAGCCCTTACTAGCTAATTCACTCTTGATCACCAAAGTTGATAAAGTTTCCCCAATACTTGATAAGCGATCAATCTCTTCATCCGTTAAATGATCTTTTTTCACAATAGATAATAAAGTATCCGTTGCATATGGATCATCATAGCGACCCATTGCACTAACGACTGCCACAACCTTGTTACCATTATTAACTTCACGGATGATATTTTTATACATATGTTCACGAGTTTCTATGTTACGGGTTGATGTACCACCAAACTTTTGAACAATAACTTTCATCTCAATCCCTCACTTTGAATAAGTTATATGTTTCTCCTTCTAATTGATTTTTTAAATCATCGAGTTCCATTGTATTTGTTATGTAAATATGATCTTTATCAAATGAGAAATATGTTTCATAATCTATATCTAAAGGATGATCACATCTTACATAATATTTTGATTTTGTAATAGGGAAAATGTTATCTACATAAGTATATTCATGTTTCCATATTTCTGGTTTTGTGGTTTTGATAATATCACTCACAACAGCACTTGCTGTTACATAACGGCCTGCCCCTTTACCATAGAAAATGACATTTTCCAAATAATTACAAGTGATCTCTACTACATTATATGCTTCATTGACATTGGCAACAATGTCTTTTATACCAATTAATGTTGGGGAAACATCAATACCATAGCCATTTTCTATTTTCTTTGCTTGGGCAATGAGTTTGATTTTATAGCCTAACTTCTTAGCATAATCCATATCTTTCTTAGTCACACTTCTAATACCAGATGTCTGGATCTTATCAAAATCAAAGAATATTTCAAAAGCATTCATCGCTAAAATATAAATCTTATGAGCAGCATCAATACCATCTAAATCTAAAGAAGCATCAGCTTCAACAAAACCTAAACCATCAGCAATCGTCAAAGCTTCATCAAAATCCAAATTATCTGTCTCCATTAAAGTCAAAATAAAATTCGTTGTACCATTAAGAATACCTTCAATCTTACTAATCTCATTAGCTACTAAATCTTCCTTAGCTGGAACAACTACAGGAATACCACCACCAACAGATGCTTCATAATAAATCTTAGCATTATTTCTAGCTGCAGTTTCAAATATCTCTTGACCATGATGTGCCAGTAATGCTTTATTCGCTGTTACGACATTTTTACCATTATTCAAAGCCTCTAATATAATTGTCTTTGCAATCGTCGTTCCACCAATCAATTCAACCACAACATCGATTTCCTCATCATTAATCACATCATGAAAATCTTTTGTATAAATAATACCCTCAGGTAAATCAACCTCTTCTAAGGCACAACCATACTTAATAGTTACTTCTTGTGAAACCAATTTTTCTAATCGTTCTTTCTGCTGCGTTAAAATCTCTACAACGCCAAAACCAACAGTTCCTAGTCCAACTATACCAATCTTCATTCACTAGCCCCCTCATCTAATAAAAAAAGCCTCCTTGAGGCTTATTGTATCAATCTCAACAAAGACACGCACCACTAACTCTAAAAAACATATACTATGAATTTGTTAATGGAATATCCTCCTTTGTTGTTGAATAGATATTAGCATTTCTCTCACTATTTGTCAATAATTGCCTTATTTTTTAAAATATCTTTGATACAGTCGGATAAATGTGGCACAACATACTTAGCCTTTTCTTGCACTTCGTTAGGGGCATAATCAAACGTATAACTATGCTCTACAGCTTCTAACATAGGTAAATCATTAAAATTATCACCAATACCACATATATACTCATCATCTAAATGAAAATACTCTTGAATAAAGCGTATCCCTTCACCCTTAGAACATCCTACAGCTGCAATATCAATATGCGGTCCATTTTGAAAAGCACTAATATATTTTCCAAATAAATCATTAATATGATCCTTCATAACAGTTGCCATTGCTATTTCATCTTCCTCATAATGAATAGAAAAACTTCGTACCTCTTCATTTCTTATCTCATCCAACGACTGAATCTTCTTCGCCGGATAATGATCCACTCTATCCTTATATAACTTATAAACATGATCCCTTGTTAAAATAGACATATTTCCATGATCAGTATACTTATACACTTCTTCCACAATATCCATAGGAATCATCTTTTCAAATATAATATGTCTATCCTTATCCATAATATAAGCACCACTCGATAAAATATAAAAATCAAAACTCAAATGCTCTAACATATCATATCCTTCACAAGGTACCACAATACCATCAATTCCTCTACCAGTACATAAACCAAATAAATGACCTTGTCTTTGAAACTCTTTTATCATATATACATCATCATCCAATAAATGATCTCTAAACCATAAAGTATTATCAAAATCACTTGCTAATAAATACATCTAATCACCCCTACAGTATTATAAAGTATTTTTTCAAAATGATAAAGACAATACTTCTAAAATATGTTATAGTAGTAGCGGAGATGATAAGAATGAATGAGTCAACAATAATACTAACAAACGATGATGGCGAAGAATTAACATTACAATTATTAGATGTATGTGAATATGAAGATAAAGAATATGCTATTATGATGGAAGAAACAGATGATGATGAAGCAGAAATCTATATTTTTGAAGTCATAGAAGATGAAGAAGGTAATAATGCATCTTATTATGATGTTGAAGATGATGATATATTAGAAGCTGTCTTTGATATATTTAAAGATGAATATCAGGATGTGTTTAAGTTTGAATAAAATTTGCGATTGACAAAGATTTGCTATTGGTGTATTATAATTATAGACACAATGGTTGTCGAGTTACTTTAAATGAATAAAAAAGAAAGAGAGTGCTGGTAACACTCTCTTTCAAGCTTCTCGGGTACACATTAATGATTATGAGATGTTATTATGACAATGACAACATATAGCCTAAGCATAAATGATAATTTGAAACAACAATTTGACAAGCTTTGTGAAGAATTTAGAATCAGTGTAACCATTGCTTATAACATATATTTTTATTGCAATTATAATATTGCTAAAAGTAATAATTGTAAGAATATAAAAAAGATACGCTGTTTGCGTATCTTAATAAACTAGTCTTCGGCATCACTTAAATAATCAATAAACCAAGGACGATCATTTTCATCAATCTTTAATAAATCAAGTGTTTGCTCTATAGATAAATGTAATCCTTCCATTATGTTTCTAGCATTTTTTAAAGTATTTCGTTTTTCAATAAAACTAGACATATTACACATACTACCAACCTCCAATGTTGTCTCTTCACTCATTATTATACCATTCATATATTCTTATAGCAATCTCAAATTTGCTAAAATATAATTTTGTGACACGTATATAAAAAGATACGCTGTTTGCGTATCTTGTAAACTAGTCTTCGTCATCACTTAAATAATCAATAAACCAAGGACGATCATATTCATCAATCTTTAAAGCATCTAAAGCCTGATCTAATGTTAGAGATAATGTCTCCATTATGTTTCTAGCATCTTCAAGTTTACCTTGTTTTTTCATAAAACCTGACATATTACACATACTACCAACCTCCAATGTTGTCTCTTCACTCATTATTATACCATGTTTATGTTCAAATAGCAATTTCTTTTGCTGTGGTGTTATATTTGTATCAAATAATAAACTAACGAAATTATTAAGTGTATGATCATTATCATGATATTTTGTATCTGGATATATTAACATAATATTTGATAAATCTGAATCTTCTTTCATTTTCTCAATTTTCTTTTTGATAAGATTGAGTTGTGCTTGAGAAATATTATCATAGTTTCTTCCAGTTTCAGTATATTCATATTTGATTTTTCCCATGACACCATTATCAATTTTAGCATGGTCATAAATAATCAATAAAGAATAAACCTTTTCTAAATCATCAAAATTAGATTTTTCAAAAGTAATATTCTTTTGTCCTGATATTAATCTACTGTTATCATAAATAGCTCTTTTGGCTATAGGATATCCAGGATAGCCTTTCTTTTGCGATATATACTGATAATAAGTCCAAGATTATTTTGACCACCAAATAATGATCCATCAATTCTAACAATAATATCATAGATAATCTTTGCTCCAGATATTAATGTATCTTCAATGCCTGTTTGTGCAGGATGCTTTTTAAAATATGCGATTAAATCATCCATACTGATATCTTTGCATTCCTTAACACTGTTTTTGACGATATAGGCAAGCATTTGAGGATCAGCTAAGATATGTTTGCATTGTTCATCAAAAAGTGTACCTTTGTCTAATTCATCAGCTAAAGTATTTTGTATTGCTGTCATTGTATTCACCTCCATTGTTTCTATAAAAGAACTATAACATAATAAATTAAAAATATAAAATTCTGCGAAAATATATCAATGTTGAAATATTTTTAAAAATTTCGTTGCAAAATACATACCTTTAGCAATTATTTCTGATAAAAACTGTCAAAACTCTATACGAAATTTTTAAAAACCCGTAAAAGAATCAATTGAATTTTGGTAAATTCACATAAAATAACATAATATGCAATTTTTTAATAAAATAAGATCATAATTATCAATATTATGT
>JAJQGQ010000202.1 GCA_021200395.1 Erysipelotrichaceae bacterium | reverse complement strand
ATTTCTATTTTCCCTCACAATAAGATATTTTAATTCAATAATAATTGATAATTTTATTTATATTCTTATCACTGATAAACATAATACATAACAATTTTCTTAAAGCATTATATATAAATGCATAACTATTTTCTAAAAGAAATTCTCATTTTTTTGAATTAGTCACATAAACAAAAAGCTAACCATTATCTCATAATAGTTAGCTTACATTTTTATCAAGCTATAATAAATTCAAAAAATATTTTACAACTTCATTGTTAAACAGGAATTTGAAGTTATTGATTGTATGCCAGTTCAGTTGGAAGATTATTCCAAAGTTCACTTCTTGTTTGGAATTTTTTTAATTGTTCCAACACTTTGGCATCAGGAGAAGGATAAATAACCAAACCATCCTCCTCACCTTTCTCATTGCGTATAGGAAAAGCTAGTTATTCTTTGTCAATTTCAAACTGTGCATTGACACCTTCTTTATTTCCTCTTGCATCAAGTCGTATCCACTTATTGTATTCATTGATATATACACCATTTAATCCATGGTAGATAAGAACAGGGGGGCAGTTTCATCATCTAAAATCAGTTTTTGGTAACAAAAGCCTGTAGGTATGGATTTGCATCGCAGTAAAGCTGCCAAAAGATGAGATTTAGCAAAGCAAGTTCCATGTCCCTCTACAAGCACTTGTGATGCAGAAATTGTTATGATATCTTCATTGATATCTGCAGAGTGTGAAATATTATCTCTCACAAATTCATAGGCCTTTTTATAAAATCGAGTTCATTATCAGCATTTTTGAATAACATATCAGCCATTTCTATGATTTCATTATTATCATAATCAATGACACTACCACATTTTAAATATTCATCTATTTTATTTGAATATAAAATGATATCCATTTTCTCCCTCCACTATTCAATATTGTTAAAAGAAAAACGCCCATCAGTCACAACAGACGTTTAATCATATCATGTTCTTGTCTTACATCAACAGAACAAACTAGAAATTATCTCATTGAACAAATTTCACAGCTGTCCCATAGGCAATCACTTCCGCAGCGCCTTGCATGATTGCTGATGAAGCATACCTAATATTCACAATAGCATCCGCGTTAAGCTGTTCCGCCTCCATAACCATTCTTTTGGTTGCAAGTGCACGGGCTTCATTCATCATATCATTATATGCTTTTAATTCTCCACCAACCAGTGTCTTAAAGCCTTGAGTTATATCTTTTCCAACATTTTTTGATTGAATTGTGCTGCCTTTCACCAGACCCAGCATTTCTAACTCCTTACCTGAAATGTAATCAGTATTTACCAAGATCATCTTCTTCTCCGCTCCTAATTTCTTTTATTCTTTGAATGCATACATAAATCATTGTGGTCGCCAAAACAATCGGAATTATGCCAAGAAGAAAGCCCCACACATTATCAAACAGTCTTATCAGCAGCAAAAAATAAACAGCATAATATATGAGCACTAAAACTGTAATAACAATTGGTGCAATCATTTTTTTACGCTTCATTTTCCGTAACCACCTCAAATTCCGATTTATTTATTGAATCTTATTAAGAATTGATACAACTAATGCTTTTTCTTCATCAGTTAAAGCATCAAATACTGCAGCTTCATTAGCTTTTTTCTTTTCTTCATCTTGTTGTAATTTGGTTTTACCTGCATCTGTAATAGAAATAATAGCATCTTTACCTTTACCATTCATAGATACATAGTTCTTTTCTACTAAATCTTTAAGTATTTTATCATTCATGCTATGTGGTATACCTAAGATCATTTCTAATTGTGGTTTTTCAATACTTTCTACTTTAGTAAGTAATACCAAAATTCTTTCATGCATTGGTTTACCTTTTGGAGGTGGTCCCATTGGTGGCTTGTCACCATGACATTCTGGTTTTTCTGGTCTATTTGCTAATTTAATTTTATGTGATATACGATTAATATTTTCTACTAATTCTTCATTAATTGTTTTCATTTTTTCTCCTTTTCTAAATCAACTAAATATTTTCTAACTGTTGAAATAAAATGTAATGATCCTGTAATTACAATATGATTCTTTTTAAAGTAAGCAGCACGAAGTGCTTCTTTAAAATTACCTACTTTAATCAAATGTTCACGATCTTCTACATTCTCTACATCAATAACACGTTCATCATCAAATGGTGTTAAATAAACTTCATATCCTTCTTCTAATAAGATATCTAACATTGGATTAATATCCTTATCTTTTAAACAAGAGAATATAATACTCACATTTTCTTCTTCTTTGACTTCCAATGTTTGAATAAGTGCCACAATACCTGGTACATTATGAGCACCATCAATATCTACCGTTGTATCTTTATAAGGTAATGTTTCATATCTACCTTTCCATGATGCATTTTCAATAGCAGGAATAGTCACTTCAGGATTTAATCGGAATAGTTTAGAAGCAATGGTTAAAGCAAGTCTAGCATTATCAACTTGATAAATACCTTGATTCTTGAGTTCAAACTCCATATCACGATATCTAAAATGGAAAGGATAATGGGATACCTGATATTCAGGAACAACACACATCATAGCGCCCATCGCATCACATTGTTCTTGAAGTCTAGCAAGTATGGTTCCTTGTTTTTCCGATGTAATGAATAATTGATTAGGTTTGATAATACCCATTTTTTCATTAATAATATCATAAATACTATCACCTAATTGTTTTTGATGATCCATACCTATATTGGTAATAGCACTAATAATAGGATCTATGACATTGGTTTTATCATGTAAACCACCAATACCTGTTTCAATAATACGATAATCCAAATCTTCATCTTGAAAATAAGCAAGCATAATCAAAACATCAATCTCAAACATAGATAAGCCATCTTCTTCAATGACATCATAATATTTATTAATATAGAATAATAAATCCTCATCACTAATAGGAGCATCATCTATTCTAATACGATCATTATGACAAATAAGATATGGTGATGTAAATGTACCTACATGATATTCATGAGCATTTAAAATACTACGTAAATAGTTTACCGTAGAGCCTTTTCCATTGGTACCTGCAATATGAATCATATTTTTTTGTCTCATATGAATATGACATTTATTGAGTGTTTTTCGAAATTCATCAATGGTACGTTTACTACGTTTTGATTCTATATAAGCTATCGCTTCTTCAACATTATCAAACATGTTATAACCTCCAATCTATAGGTTCAATGTGGTTTTCAATTAAAAATTTATTTGTACGAGAAAATGGTTTAGAGCCAAAGAAACCACGATGAGCAGATAATGGTGATGGATGAGGACTAGTAATGACAAGATGTTTACTTTGATCAATCATTATTGCTTTATCTATCGCTTGTCTACCCCATAAAATAAATACTAAAGGTTTTTCTCTTTGATTCATAACTTCTATAATATGATTTGTGAATGTTTCCCATCCTCTACCTTTATGAGAATTAGCACGATGCGCTTCTACTGTTAAAACAGTATTCAATAACAGTACTCCTTGATTGGCCCAGGCTGATAAATCCCCATGTTTAGGAATATCAATGCCCACATCATCATGAGCTTCTTTATAAATATTGACTAAACTAGGAGGTATCTTAACCCCTCTAACAACGCTAAAAGCTAAGCCATTAGCTTGATGTTCTTCATGATAAGGGTCTTGTCCAATAATGACAACTTTGATATCATCATAATCTTTAAAATTAAAACAATGAAATACGCGATTACGTGGTGGATAGATGGTTTTGGTTTGATATTCATGATTCACAAATGTTTCTAATTGCTTATAATAAGGTTGTTTTCTTTCTTCATCAATAATTGTTTTAAAATCCATTATTTTATGAACCTTTCTATCACTTCAGCCACTGCACAATCACCATAATCTACAGTAGTCACATAATCACATAAATCTTTAATATCCTGCGTAGAACTTGAAACACAAACACCTAAACCAGCTTCTTCCATCATCGAAACATCATTATAATTATCACCAATTGCAATGGTATCTTGAATATCTACATTTAAATAATCAGATAGCCAATGAATAGCTTCGCCTTTATTGACACCTTTTTTATTCATTTCTAAATAACGATTACTAGAAAAAGTAAATGAAACTTCTTCATCAAATTCATTAATTAAATCTACAGATATTTCTTTTAAATAATCCATATCTCTTTTTTCAAATAATATTTTCGCAATTTTTTCGTCTTTGAGAAAATCCATATTATAATCATCAATAACTTTAAAATTGGCTTTTTGGTCCATTTTACGTTGAACTTCGTTAGGATCAGCATGGAATATATAACAACAATCTAAAGTAAAGATAAGTGTACAAACATCTAAATCTTTTCCTTTATCAAATAATTGCTTCGCTAAATCAAAAGATAAACCATTAAATCTTAATACCTTAGAATCCTTATTTTCTACAATAAGTCCTCCATTAAAACAAATAGAATATTCATTTTCTTTTTCATATGTACCAACTTCTTGTAATATTTCACCAATCATATTAAAAGCTCTACCTGTTGCGACAATAAACTTTACATCTTTATCTTTTAAAGAAGCAATTGCTTTTTGATTGCCTTCTGGTACATGATGATTCACTAATAAAGTTTCATCCAAATCCGAAAAAATTAACTGATACATACTAATCCTCCTCGTATAAAAATTCCATAAATATAGGTACACGCTTACGCCATTCACTCTCATTGTGAACAGTATCTTCAAAAAAACGATATTCTAAAATCATATCCTTTTCTAACAATCTATGATATATATAATCATTTGTTTCTATGTACATTTGATCAATTTCTTCATCACCACAACCTTCAAACTCACCCAAATCCATATAAAAACGTTGTCCATGATAATCATATTGATCAATTAAATCATCAAACTCATACATATAAAACCAAAAAGCTGTTGATAAACAAGCACATCTATTAAAAACCTCAGGATAAGCAAGTCCTGCATAAGCAGCTATTACACCACCCATAGAACTACCAACAATACCACAATCATCTTCTATTGTACGAAAATGACTATCGATATATGGTTTTAATTCATAAACCATCCATTCTACATAATCCTGACCTTCACCACCATTAGGAATCTCTGTTTGTCCTGTTTCTAACAACGTTAACTCATCACTAATGACCCAAGGTCCATACTCATCATTACGTTTATATCCTTCTTCATTACATGGTATAGCAACCATAATAATATCTAAATTATTTTCTATAGCATAATCTGCAAAGCCCCAACTTATACCACTATAAGATTCTTCGTCAAAGAAAGCATTTTGACCATCCTGAATATATAAAACAGGATATCTTTGCTCGCTCATATCATAATCATCTGGTAAATAGATAGTAATAGTACGATCCCTATCAAGTTTAGACATATGCATATTCAATGATTGAAACATAAAAAACCTCCTTCAATATATAAAGAAAAATAAGCTAAGCTTATTCTTCCTGTTCTGGTAAAATGACGACTTCTTCACCTTCAGATGGAAAAATATAATTATCTCTCGCATATCTGGCAGCATAGTCATCATCATTTAATAAATCAGCTTCCTCTTCTAATTGTTCTTTTTCTGCTTGAAGTTCATCTCTTTGCTCGGTTAAAATGGCTAATTCTTCACGGCGTTCTAAAACACGCACGGCTGTAACGACTAAAGTATATATCATGCCTACTGATACAATGATACAAATAACACCTACGATTTTCTTGTATCGTGCTTCTTTTCTCTTTTTCGCCATATATTTTCCACCTTCTTTTTATTCCTTAGTATTATAGCATTAATACTATGAAAAAAGAAGAAAAAAGGTGTTAGAATTCGTCTAATAAATCTTAAGATTATTTCTAAATAATATAGCATATATTTAGCATAATATTTTTGATAAACCACAAAGCCTAAAAATATAACTATAAAAAAATACATTCTTAAAATACCATCATTCAAATATACCAATCCATAATAATACATAAATCCTATAAAGAATCCCAATATGATTTGTATCATATATCTAAGAATAATGGGTATTTTCATACATATACGATTGACAATATGATAAAACATACAAGCTACAAAACCATAAATAAAACTATAAAACAAACAACGAAATTGAACAGTTAAATCATTCATCGTAGAAATTTACTTAATGGTTTCTCTACTTTCTTTTTCTTATCTGTTACATAAGCCATACTATCAATATTACCTTTAATACTCACTTCATTTTGTTCCTGATTTAAATTCACTAAAGTGAGATCCGTTCCTGTCACATTTAAAAATCCTAATGAAGTTTCAATGAGAAACTCAAACGAATCAAAGCTTTCAATCTTTTTCACTCCTGTTAATTCTAATGTTTTACGATCTTTTAAACATAAGTGATGATAAGGCGTTTCAAAATGTAAATTATTATCCATAATTACCTCCCAAAACACTATATGTTAAAAATATAAAAATATGTTAATTAACATTTTTATAGTGAACAATCACTAATAATTCATTGAGTTCTTGATATAAATCATCTATTTCATTCTTTAATTCATTATTGATATATAAAGATGGTAACTGATCAACACGTTCTAAAAAGTTTCTCACTCTTTCTAAAAACAAGTCACCTTCATTAAACATATCATGTTCTCTCATATAAGGAAAAACATGTTCATATATTTGATCAGTCAGTATATCTCTTATACCTTCAATACTAGTAATATTATTCATTTTCTTTTTTCTTTTCTTCGATTATTTCATATAACATGCTACTATCATCTTTTAATACATGTTCTTTTAATTCTTTTACTTTAACTATTAAGATGCTTCTACCAAATTCTATTTCTATAATATCTCCTATTTTAAGCTGTGTTGATGGTTTAGCTACTTTGCCATTAACTTTAACACGTGAAGATTCAGCTATTTGTTTGGACAATGTTCTTCTTTTAATAATTCTTGATACTTTTAAAAATTTATCTAATCGCATAATGTTCTCCTTAGTCTAAATAGTCATTAGATATAATGATGTCTATATTT
>JAJQGQ010000128.1 GCA_021200395.1 Erysipelotrichaceae bacterium | reverse complement strand
TTTTTGAACCAATCCAATCAAAATTATCATCTAATATATTTGATGATAATTTAGCAATATTAACTTTAAATCCCATGGAAATATTTGCCTCTAAAACAAACGCACTATTAAGTCGTGCAAAAGCTAGAGATTTATATGATTTTATAAACATGATTGATTATAAACTTTTTGATGGAAATGAAGAATTATTTAAAAAATGTATTATTTTTATAATACTATTTCTCAACCAAAGATAAATAAGAGCTTCGATGCATCAGCTATAGATTTATTAACTTTTAGAATGATTAAAAGAGACTTATTTCCTTTACAAAAGAAAATATCACATTTTGATCTTGAAACTCATAAATATCAAGCGAAAGAATATATACATAACATAATGAAAATTAACGACTCAGAAAAAGAATATATGGAAAGATTCGAAAGCAAAGAATATAGACCAGAATTACTATTTGATAATCCAGATATAATAAACAAAATAATTAATCATCCAATGGCTTTATGGAAATGCAGATAAAAACATGGAGTTTAACCTCCATGTTTTATTACATCCAATCAGTTCCATCAGCACGTTTTAAAATAAAACGGATCATATCGAACAATTCTTCTTTAGTTGTACATCTTACAATAAACACATAATTACCCATTGCTGCTGAAAGAGCCTCTGGTACTTCTGCTTCTAATGCAATATTATGACCATATTTAGCTCTAATATCATCATAGTTATACATATAATCAATACCATCACGTCTACCAGTATAAGCTACCCAATATTTTCTTTGAATATCATAGAAACATTGATTATATTTAATCATATCTGCCCAAATAGTATAAACATCAACATCATATGCAAAATTCATCATATCAGGCATATAAGCTCCAGGAGCACGCATATTAACTTCAAGACCAACAATATCACCTTTTTTACCTAAACCTTCTCTATCTTCATCTAATCTAAAGAATTCAAAATGATAAAAACGACTTCTTGTATCAAATGCTTTAACAGCTCTTGTTCCTACTTCTGCTAAGTCTAATCCTTCTACTGGTTGAGAATAGAAAGCTGTATCAGTAGCTTCATTAACATTATCCATAATAGAATTCAACATTACATGACTTGTACAAACAAAGATATTTTTATCTTTATCTGTAATACCATCAAATGTTTCTACATGTCCTGGTACCATTTCTTCAATGATGAATTGGACATCATTATCTTTAGTTGCAAAGAAATATTCTAATTCAGAATCACTCTTTAATTTATATGTAGAACTAGCACCTACACCATTATCAGGTTTAACAATAACAGGATAACCTACTTCATTTGCAAAAGCTTTTGTTGATTCAAAATCATCTACTAATAAATATCTAGCAACTGGAATATTAGCTGATTTATAAACATCTTTCATCTTTGATTTATATTTCATAGATGACATATCTTGAATCTTTGTACCTGTTGTCACATTAAAATCACTACGTAATGTAGCTTCTAACTCTAACCAATATTCATTTTCAGATTCAATCCAATCAATCTTACCATATTTCCAAGTAAAATAAGCACATGCTTTATAAACGCTATCATAATCTTCTAAATTAGAAAGATAATAATATTCAGTAACTGCTTGTTTTGTATGGTCAGGTAAAGTATCA
The DNA here is from genome assembly GCA_021200395.1 of Erysipelotrichaceae bacterium. Lineage (GTDB taxonomy): Bacteria > Bacillota_I > Bacilli_A > Erysipelotrichales > Coprobacillaceae > JAJQDJ01. The sequence goes on along the minus strand of JAJQGQ010000128.1, from coordinate 5,412 downwards.
TATGGTGCATCACCAATACCTAAAACATTCACTCCACGTTCTTTCAAACGTTGACAGAAATTATAGTAATATAATGGGAAATGTGGAGATATAAATACTAAATTCATTATTTGAGCACCTCACTTAAGAAATATGGTAATTGTTTACGCCACCAAGGCCAATCATGATTTACATCATAACCCCAGAAATCAATCCATGCTGGAATATCTTTATATTCTAATAATTCCTTCATACGTGTAGTACTTCTAATCATTTCATCTTCCCATGAACCTTGACCACAACAAATAATAATATCACAGTGACGATACATTTCCACATAAGGATGATCATAAGCCATTCCATTTAAATATTGAATAGGACAATTGCGATATAAAATATCATCATGATAATCACCAAAGAAAATATCACTATCATAATAACCACTTAATGCAATAGTACCATTAAAGATATCAGGTCTTCTAAACATAAAGTTCACAGCATGTGTAGCTCCCATAGAGCATCCTGTTGTCAATATACCATCTGCATATTGTCCATCATTACCATATGAGTTAATTTCAAAGATTCTTGGTGCTAATTCATTCACAATATAATAGAACCATTGTTCCATCATATATGTACGATGACGAGGATCATCATTCACTGCAGACCATGATTCCTGATCTAAACTATCACAGCAGAACAATTGAATTTTTCCTTCTTCAATAAATCCTTCAACAGCTTTAACCATTCCAAAACCTTCAAAATCAAAATATCGTCCATCTTGAGCTGGGAATACTAATATCGGTTTACCACTATGACCATATACTTTAAATTCCATATCTCTATTAAGGCATTCACTATATTCCTTATACCATTCTACTTTCATCTCTTCTCCTCCTAGCCTAAAACATATTCAACAAAAGCATTCACTTCATCCATTGTTGTAAAACGTGCTGTGTATGTGAAATTCCCCATAGCACCACTTAAAATATCAGGCATTCTTTCTGCCATAACCATGCTATAATCATATCGATTCATAATTTCATCATGATTATGTGTATAATTTAAGCCATCTCTTCTACCACAATATACACAATGATAAGGTCTATGATGATCATATTCACTATAACCTTTTGTAACCATATCAGCATAAATTTCATAAACATCAATATCATTAGCATAGTTCATCATATCAGGTGTATAACCACCAGGTGTTCTTAAGTTAACCTCTAAAGCAACTATTTCACCCTTCTTGCCTAAACCTTCTTTATCTTCTAATAATCTAAAGAATTCCATATGGAAACATCTACCAGCAGTATAGAATTCCTTAACACAAGCTTCACCTAATTTTCTTAAATCTTCTGGTATTTCTCTAACTGAATAATAATACATACTACTCATATCATTAACAACATCCATTATTGGATTAGGGAAAACATGTGAAGTTGCAAATAAGATATCTTTATTCAAATTCGCAATACCATCAAAAGACACAATGAGACCATTCACAAATTCTTCCATAATATATTGTGTAAATGGTTCTTCATCATAAAAAGCTCTTAATTCATCTTCATTAGAAATCTTATATGTTTTAGCAGCACCTACCCCATTATCAGGTTTAACAACCACTGGATATCCCACTTTTTCAATAAACTTTAAGCCTTCTTCCAAAGTAGATACCATATGATATCTTGCAGTTTTAACCCCTGCTCTTTCATAAAAAGCTTTCATCTTAGATTTACATTTAATATCTTCAATATGATTTGTATGAATACCTGTTGTAATATTAAAGTCTGTACGTAATCTAGCATCTTGCTCCAACCAATATTCATTATTAGATTCCAACCAATCAATATGACCATAATGGAAAGTAAAATAACCCATTGCTTTCACCATCTCATCATAGTTTTCCATAGTAACGACTTGATAATAATCAGTGACAGCATTCTTTAATTCTTCAGTTAATTGATCATATGGTGTATCTCCTATAGCGAGTACATTAACGCCTTTATTTTTTAAACGATCACAGAAATTATAAAAGTTTTTTGGAAACGTTGGTGATACGTAAACAAAATTCATAACAATTCCCCTTTCTCTATTTTTTACTTTTTCATTATAACATAGTTTTAACCGTGATAAAAAATTATTTGTGAAAATATTCTAAAAAAGCTAAAAAAAGATACCAAAGGTATCTAAATTTAAACACTTTTCATGATTTTTTTATTAGCATATATTAAATCATTTTGTATATTGTAAGAGGAATTAAGTATTTTAATACATTCTTTAGCTTGATCATCATTAATAATATTACAAGTTCTTACATAATGACCATCTAAGCCAGCATTATATAAATCCATATCATCGATTACTACATAATTAGTAATATCATCATGATTAAGCAAATAGTCAACTATTTCTACAGCTCTTTTACGAAATCCTTCAATATCATAATCTTTAAGATATTCTTTTGCCTTATCCATCTTCATACCACGATTAGATGATTCACTCCATAATACTTCTGTCTCACCAAGATAATATTTGTCCAAATCCCATATATGTAACAAATCTCTTAAGTGTGTAGGATCATCTTTTCCATAAGTACTTGGACGCCAACCTGATGACATCACAATCTTCGCATCCGTTTTCTCACAAATATGTCTTATTCGTCTAATAGCTTTTGCATCCCAATCTAAAAGACAATAACGAACTTCTAAACTATAATGCCTAAAATAATCACGTTGATATTTTAACGAAATATATTTTATCAATAAATCTCTTGGTATTTTATTACAAAAAGCATACTCATTATTATATGGTTGTAATACGCCATCTATATCTAAAAATATTACTTTCATACAGTCACCTCCATTGCATATTGCAATGATAACATATATGGTAAAAATTTGCAATATTTTATTTACTGTTTTGTTATTGGTAAATTTTTTAATGATTAATTACATATTTAAGATACTTATACATTCTTCAGCCTGCTCATCCGTAATAAGATTTGATGTTCTTACAAAATGATAATCTAGTGCAACCAGATTCATATCATCCAAAACCACATAATTTGTAATCTCATTATGCTTAAGTACATAATCTATGATTTCTATAGTTCTTTCACTATAATTAGTTATACCTTTTGACTTCAAGTATTCCTCTGCTTCTTTCATCTTTTCACTCTGTCTTTTTGAATCTAACCATAGTGCATCAGTATCACCTATCCAATATTTATCCATATGCCATAAATGCAGCAAATCACGCATCTCGTTAGGATTTTCATGAAATAAGCACGGTCTCCAATCACTCGATATAACAATCTTAGCATTGGTTTCATCAATGATATGTTTGATACGTTTCATAGCCTGTTTATTCCAGTCTAAATAACATGCTCTTACAATCCAGGAATTATAAACTGTATAATCACGTCGATATCTTAAAGATAAGTATTTGATAAATAGTTTTAATAATGTTTTATTATTTGAATGATGTTTTGTATCATATGGATTAATAACACCATCAATATCTAAAAATATAACTTTCATAAGTCACCTATATAAAAAGACATGCTAAGCATGCCTAATTAATTCTTGTAAGTGTATAACCTTCTTTAGCGAAAGCATCAATAATAGATTGAATATGAGCTTCACCATTGGTTTCACATGTAATACGCAATTCTACTTCTAAGAATCTCGCAAAATTCTTAAACTGATTATGTTCTACACCAATAACATTGGCATTACATTGTGTTAAAACATGAGAAACAAACTCTAATTCACCTGGTTTATCTAATAATTGAACAGTAAATGTAAAGATTCTTCCTCTAGCAATTAATCCCTTATTGATCATTGAAGAAATAGTCATCACATCAATATTGCCACCACTTACTAATGAAACAACCTTCTTATTCTTTTCATTCAATTTCTTTAAGCCTGCCAAAGCTAAAATACCAGAGTTTTCAGCAATCAATTTATGTTTCTCAACTAACAATAAGAAAGCATCCATCAATTCATAATCAGAAACAGTAATAATACCATCAACATATTCCTTAATATAATCAAATGTCAAATCACCAATTTCCTTAACAGCTGTACCATCGGCAATGGTATTCGCTTCTTTTAATGCAACAACATTATCTTCATTAATAGCTGCTAAAGCTGAAGCAGCCCCTTCAGGTTCAACACCAATAATCTTGATATTTGGATTAATAAGCTTAGCTGCACAAGCAACACCACTAATAAGTCCTCCGCCACCAATAGGTACTAATATAACATCAGCATCTGGTAATTCTTCTAATATTTCCAAGGCAATAGTTCCTTGACCTTCAATAACATCCTCATCATTAAATGGATGGACAAAAGTATAGCCATGCTCCTTTTGTAAATCTAATGCTTTTTGATAAGAATCATCATAAACTTCACCAGCTAATACAACATTAGCATCATAAGATTCAGTTGCTTCTACTTTAATCAAAGGCGTATGAGCAGGCATAACAATGGTTGCAGGAACACCTAATTTATGAGCTGCATAAGCCACACCTTGAGCATGATTACCTGCTGATGCTGCAATTAATCCTTTAGATTTTGCTTCATCATCGAGTTTCATGATTTTATTATAAGCACCTCTAATTTTAAAAGCACCTGTTCTTTGTAAGTTTTCAGGTTTAATATATACTTGATTTCTACATTCTTTTGAAAAAGCCTCACTATAAATGAGATGTGTAGGTAAAATAACTTCGTCCACTCTTTTCTTAGCTTCTTCAAATTGTTCTAATTTTAACACTTCTTTATATTCCCCTTTCATTTAAATTGATTATTTGTTTCATCATATTGATAATTAATGCTTTCTAATTCATCAATAATATCTTGTTTAGATACATCTAGATCATCACACAAACTATCTAGACTATCATATTGATCTCTTAATTTCATATTAATAAAGCTCAAAAGCATCACTGGATCATTTGGTATCACGGTTGTCCCTCCCTTGTGCATATATATCTTAATCAATTTTGATTGGTTTGTCTAGATAAATACACAGAAAATCCACATGTAAAAAATATACTTATTTTATATTTATTGTTTTAAATGATTATCTAATATATAATTTTATAACAGATTGGAGAAATGCTATGGAAATAAGATATAAAATAAGTTCACATGATTTATATGATATGAGAAAAGCTGTCAATTGGAGAGCTATCAATTTAAAACAATTAGAAAAAGCTTTAAATAATAGTATGATTGTCGTAGGAATATATGAAGAAAATACAATAGTAGCAACTGCTAGATTGGTCGGTGATTACTCATGTAAAGGCATGTTAACAGATGTTATCGTTAAACCTGAATATCAAGGAAAGGGCTATGGAAAACTTGTTGTAACCTAAATTCCCTAAAAATTATATATTATACGTAGAACACTAGAAAGATTTTT
>JAJQGQ010000082.1:6310-7153 GCA_021200395.1 Erysipelotrichaceae bacterium | reverse complement strand
TGTAACTGGGGCTTGCCCCATTACAAGCTCCTGACTTTAGTCAGGAGTAGTTGACGCTTTATCTAAAAGTCCAAGATACCAATATATAAGAATAATTAATTATATATCAGAATTAGACAAAGAGATGATTAAGCAATTTGCCGCTGTTACTTTATTGTTAGATGATGAAACGATGGTTATTTCTTATCGTGGTACAGATGATTCATTAATAGGCTGGCACGAAGATTTTTTGATGCTTTGTGATTCTGTTATTCCTGCTCAACAATCGGCTCTAGATTATTTAAATCAGGTGAGTCAATATCAAAGTTCACTCAATGATTTTATGCATAATCATTATTTAGGTCATATGATACAAAGAATATTCAAATATTTTTCATATAAAAAACATCGTCCAATATGGTTATTAGGCCATTCTAAAGGCGGCAATCTAGCTATATATGCAGCTTGTTTAGGTGACGAAGATATTCAAAATCGTATTATTAGAGTTGATAATTTTGATGGTCCTGGTTTTCAAGAAGATCTTATTACCAATCCAAACTATCATAAAATGTTACCAAAAATACAAACAACCGCTCCTCATTATTCATTTTTTGGCATTGCTTTAGCACATGAAGAAAAATATCAATTTGTAGCTAGTCAAAATCAAGGTATGTATCAACATGATGCTTATTCATGGTGTATCGATATTCACGGTTTTGTACCTTCAAATCTTAGTGAAGAAAGCTTAAGCTTTTGTAATGAAGTACAAAGTTTTTTAGAAAAACTTACTAATGAAGAAAAACATCAATTTGTAGATGCTATGTTCGATTTATTTGAAAAACTTCATATTCACTTTTTTTCTGA
>JAJQGQ010000082.1:0-6300 GCA_021200395.1 Erysipelotrichaceae bacterium | reverse complement strand
ACCATGATTGATGCAAATACGAGAAAAATTCTTATTGATGTTATGAATATGTTATGGAAGGAATCAGCTAAAGCCAAAGGACCAATCACAACTCAAGTTATTGGATAAAAAAAACTAACATTTCAATGTTAGTTTTTTATTTCCATAAATAATCCATAAAAATAGGTATTTGCTTTTCCCATGAGGCTTCACAATGTTGACCATGAATAACAATATGGGGATAAGTCAAACCACCTTTTAAATTAACCAAATGAGATAACGACAAATTATTATCAGTACTATAAGCCAAACCTGTCTTATTACGTGCTTCTTCACTACCCCAATCCATATAAATTCTAGTATCAGAATTAATATTCGCTTTAGCAATCTCATCTTTTAATTCATCCATACATAAACCTATGGATGAAGATAAACAAGCTGCTTTAGAAAAAACATCATTATGTTTAATCACTGTATAAAAAGCCATTAAACCACCCATAGAACTACCACCAATCATCGTACATTCACGAGATGCATAAGTACGATAATGAGCGTCAATATATGGTTTCAATTCATCAACAACCCATTGCATAAAAACATCACCACGACCATCTAAATCACCTAAATAACTACTATGGCAAACATATGGACAATATTCATTCAATCGCTCATTACCTTCATGATTACACTCTATACCAACCATTATAAAAGATTTATCATATGTTTTAAAAAAATCATTAAATCCCCATGACTTACCATAAGTAGCATCTTCATCCAAAAAAAGATTATGCCCATCATACATGTAAATAACAGGATATCTTTCATCACTATCATTATAATTATCAGGTAAATAAAGATGTACTGTACGATCATCATCAAATGGAGTTATATAAGTTTCAAATTTTTGTATCATGTTTATACCTCCATGCATAATGGTATGTGAAAGCAAACATATTGTCAAGTTAAAATTTTGCTAAAAAAGATAATTCCAGTTTCATTATACAATACGCGACACAAATATATTTAAAAATTATTATTGCTTTTTTTAAAAAAAGATAATATAATATTAGCGCACTCACAAAGTGCCCAAGTGGCGAAATTGGTAGACGCAACAGACTCAAAATCTGTCGGCCTTAAAACCGTGCCGGTTCGAGTCCGGCCTTGGGCACCATATATAAAAATAAATCAATGCTAAGCATTGATTTTTTTATGGGCAAAACATGTTATCTCATGATCATCATAAATACCTATTGATTGTAAAAAACTATAAATAATCGTTGGTCCCACAAACTTAAAACCACGTTTTTTTAAATCTTTTGAAATATTTGTCGATAAATCATCAAAGGCTGGAACATCACTAAAATCCTTATATTCATGAACAATCTGCTGATAATTCACATATTGCCAAATATATGCATCAAAGCTTCCAAATTCTTTTTGCACCTTTATAAAAGCTTGAGCATTACTAATAATAGCTCGCATTTTTAATTTATTCTTTATAAGACCATTGGTATTCATCAATTCGTCATATTTGATATCATCATACTCTGCAATCTTACAATAATCAAAATTATCCAATACTTCACGATACAATTCACGTTTTTTCAAAATAATTTCCCAACTTAATCCAGCCTGTAAACCTTCTAAAACTAAAAATTCAAACAGTTCCTTATCATCATGTGTAGGTTTACCCCGTTCATGATCATGATAAGCCTTCATCAATTCACTTTTTGCCCAACTACATCTTTGCATCCAATCACCTCATTTATTATATCATAAATTTTATTTTACATATACTTTTATTTTTCGTATAATACTAATGGTGAATAAAATGCATGAAGAATTTAAACAACAAATGAAAGATATATTAGGAAATGAATATGAAGATTTTATGAAAGCTTTAGAAGATAAACCTTTAAAAGCAATATATTTAAATCCTTTAAAAGAGAATATTCCCACCCACTTAAATCATCAATACCTAAGGTCCCACCCAATCGTTAATGATGCTTATTATTATGATTATGATAAATACGAATTAGGTAAGTCACCTTATTTTTCTTGTGGACTCTATTATATTCAAGAGCCTAGTGCCCTGCTAGTAGCACCATTACTGGATATAAAAGAGGATGATTATATTTTAGATATGTGTGGAGCTCCTGGAGGAAAGACATGTTATGTAGCGAGTCATTTATCAAATAACGGTTTAATGATTACCAATGATATTTTCCCATTAAGAGCAAAAATATTAAGTGAAAATGTTGAGAGGTTTTCTTTGCAAAATACCATTGTTACAAACAATGATCCCAAAGATTTTATTTCAACATTACCTGAATTTTTTGATAAAATTATATTAGATGCACCTTGTAGTGGAGAAGGCATGTTTAGAAAGAATAGCGAAGCAATAAAACAATGGTCTATGCAAAAAGTCAATGAGTGTGCTTATATTCAAAGAAACTTAATAGATACAGCAATGCAATTATTAAAACCTGGTGGAATCCTTATTTATTCAACTTGTACTTATAATATGATTGAAAATGAAAATCAAATTCAATATATATTAGATAATTATGATTGTACATTATTACCTATTAAAAAAAGCAATGATATGTGTCCTGGCATTCATATGGAAAGTGTTGCTCGCTTATATCCTCATAAATATCAGGGAGAAGGTCAATTTATCGCTTTAATTCAAAAGAATGGTATACCATCTAAATATCAATATAAACCTTTAAAACCTGCTATTTCTAAAACTAACTTAAAACTTGTTCAAGATTTCTATCATACTTATCTTAACATTGATTGTCCATCATATCTCTATGATAACAACAATCACATTTATAGTATCCAGCCCCAATTTCCACAACTTAAAGGCATTAGAATTCTAAGAAATGGTTTATATTTAGGTGAATGTAAAAAGAATCGTTTTGAACCTAGCTTAGCTTTAGCACTCACATTAAAAAAGCAAGATGTAAAACAATATTATTCATATCAACAAGATAACACAAAAATTAAACAATATATCCATGGTGAAAGTATTGATGGTAGTCATCAAAAAGGTTATGGTGTATTATTTGTTGATGAATATCCTTTATCTTTCTATAAAGAAAGTCATGGACAAGCCAAAAATTTATATCCAAAGGGGTTAAGAAAATGAATCGATATGAAAATATAAAGAATATCTTTTATAGTCAAATTGAAGAACATTGTCATGGTATATATAAACAACGTGCTTATAATCATAGTTTAGCTGTTTGTAGTTTATGCCAAAAATTAGCATTAGAGAATGATCTCGATATAGAATTAGCTGGTGTTATGGGTTTATATCACGATATTGCTCAATTCGTGAATTATTCTTCATTTAATCATGCCTCTAGAAGCAGCGAGATGATTCAAAAATATTTAAATGAATATAATAACGAAGAAAAAGATATTATTATCAATGCTATAAAGCATCATAGTGATAAAGATAAAATTCATGATATATATGATGAAATCTTAAAAGATGCAGATGTTCTAGCACAATATTTTAATGAACCAGATATAATATTAAAAGATGCTTCACAAAAAAGATTAAAAAAATATCTTCCTTAAGGAAGATATTTTTAATTATGAATAATAGCACTTTGAATAACTAATTGACTAGATTTAACACGATTAAAATCACGTCTAAATCCATCTCTGGAAATCTGTGCTTCTACTTGTTCAATAGAAATATTGTTTTGTTTAGCCATCATATCGAATTGTTCATCAATTTCTTCATCACTTGTAGTAATACCTTCACTGATAATAATAGCATCAATAATAGCTTCAAATTTAGCTTGTTGCATAGCAGAAGGTTTTAATTGTTCCTTTAACATATCCATATTAGCACCCATCATTTGTAGATAAGTATCAATAGTCATTCCTTGTCTAGATAAATCATAAGCAATTTGATCAAGTTGTTCTTGCATTGCCACTTCAACATCTTGATCTTCTACTTCTACAACACATTCATTCAATAATTGTTGAAATAAAACATTTTCTACATTAGTACGATATTGATCATCATGTTTTGATTGTACATAAGCTTTCATATATTGCTTAAAACTATCAACATTATCAACATCTTTAATACTTAATGATTGAACAAAAGCATCATCTAAAATAGCATCTTGCTTTGTTTGAATTTTATGCACAGTCACCTTAAAAATAACATCTTGACCAGCTAAATCAGAAACTTGATAATTGGCAGGAAATGTCAAATCTAAATCTCTTGTTTCGCCTACTTTCATACCAATCATCTTTTCTTCAAAACCTTCAATAAAAGAATGTGAACCAATCTCTAGAGTATAACCTTTAGCAGTTCCACCATCAAAAGCAATACCATCTTTTAACCCTTCAAAATCAATAAGTGTCACATCACCATTTTCTACTACACCATCTTTATCCAATAATAATGGATTTTGGGCTAAAAGGTTTTGAATTTCCTGATTGACATTTTCTTCAGTAGCAAATGTTTTAGCAACTGTTACTTCAATCCCTTTATATTTTCCTAATTTCGTTACTTTACTCATACTTATTTCCTTTCGTTAATATGGACTCATTCTATCATAGTTTGATAATGAAAGCAAACTAAAAAGAAGTTCAATTAAGAACTTCATTTTTTCCAAAGATTTCGAGAAAAAAGCATCAACAATGGAAATAACTCCAAACGTCCCGCTAACATATCAAAACATAAGACAATTTTCGAAAAATTACTAAATGTAGAAAAATTGCCAACTGGGCCACAGATATTAAGTCCTGGGCCAATATTATTCATACAAGTCACAACTGAACTGAAAGTTGTGGCAAAATCAAAATTATTGAGTGATATAAGCAACATTGAAACAAATAAAATAAAGAAATAAACAGCTAAATAAACAAACACATTACGGATACTACTGTCACTCACATGACTTCCTTCAAATTCAACAGAAACAACACTATGAGGATGAATCATACGTTTAAATTCAGAAAAACATGTTTTGGCATAAATCATGATTCTTGATACTTTCATACCACCACCAGTTGATCCTGCACATGCACCGATAAACATTAATAATATAAGAATAATTTGTGAAAACATTGGCCATTGACCATAATCAGCTGTCACAAAGCCCGTAGTTGTAATAATCGAACCTACCATAAATATCGCATAGCGGAATGCTTCAAAAACAGATGAATATAGATGAGCAATATTCAAAGTAATCATAATTGCTGCACTTGCTATAATCGTCAAATAACAACGTAATTCTTCACTTCTAAAGAGTTGTGATACTTTACCTATAACAACAAAATAGTATAGATTAAAATTAACACCAAATAAAATCATAAACACTGTAATAACTGCATCAACATAAGCACTATCATAAGCTGCAATAGAAGCATTTTTAATGGCAAAACCTCCAGTCCCTGCTGTAGCAAATGCATTTAATAAACTATCAAAGAATGGCAATCCGCCCAAAACTAATAATATTACTTCTGCAACCGTCAAAAAAGCATATATTTGATATAGTAATCGGGCATTCATTTTCACTTTAGAAACCATCTTACCAACAATAGGTCCTGGCATTTCAGCTTTTAAGATATGCATCGTAGAGCCACTAACATCAGGCAAAAAAGCCACCACAAACACCAGAATACCCATACCGCCAACCCAATGAGAGAAACTACGCCAAAAAAGATTACATCTTGATAAAGTTTCAATTTCGGTTAAGATAGAAGATCCTGTGGTGGTAAAACCAGAAACAATTTCAAATAAAGCATCGATATAATGAGGTATTTCTTGACTCATCCATAATGGCAAAGCCCCAAAAATAGATAATAATATCCAAGCTAAAGCACAAATCAGAAAACCTTCTTTAGCATAGATATTTCGTTTCTTAGGTTTTTTATAACTTATCAAAAAACCAATACCTAAACATATAATCGCTGTTATTAAGTAATAAACGGCTGTCATTTCATGATATATAATACCTGTTAATAAAGGTAATACCATTAATATACCTTCAATTTCTAGCATTTTCCCTAAAGTATAAAAGATCATTCTTCTATTCATAATAACCATCCTCAAAAATATCATTTAACTTATTTAAGATAATATCATAAGCTATAATAATAACACGATCACCAACTTCTAAAGTATCCTGTCCTTTAGGAATAATTAATTGATAATTACGTAAAATACCACCAATAAGAATATTCTTTTTCGTATGGATTTGGCATAATGGTTTACCCACATTTCTGGTGTTTTCATTAACCATAAATTCTAAGGCTTCTACTTGTTCATTAACAATCTTATGT
>JAJQGQ010000060.1 GCA_021200395.1 Erysipelotrichaceae bacterium | reverse complement strand
ATATAATATAATAAAGAAAGAATGATGTATATGAAAGACACTAGAAAAGCCATTCAAAATGAATTACTACACCAAATGAAGAACAAAAATGTCTATGCCATTAAAGTTACACAAGTTACTCAGGCTTTGCATATAAGCCGAAGTACTTTTTATTTATATTATGATTCTATTTTTTCTGTTTTACAAGAAATTGAAGATGATTTCTTCAACAATTTACGTTCTATCACTTCACAATATTTCACTTATCCACCCAATGCTCATTATTTCAATGAGCCTCATCCTATTATGCTTAAAGTGTTTACCTATTTAAAAGAAAACAAAGAAACTGCTAAAGTCTTACTAGGACCTTATGGTGATGCAAGGTTTCAACTACGTTGTCATGATACCATTGCTGAAGGTTTTTTTCCACCACAAATTTATCCTTCAACGACCAAGGAAGATGAATATAATAGAATATACATGGTCTATGGTCACTTGGGTTTAGTGAATCATTGGATTAATCATGATTGTGATTATGATGTTAAAGAGTTTACAATTTTATGTTTTCGTCAAATTTATAAAAATACATTTTAAAAAGCAGGAATTCCTGCTTTTTTAAAACATTTCTGTTGTATCATAATATTGATCATATTGCATATTAAATTTTTGATAATAGTATTCTTCTAGAGGAATCCATATTTTTTGAAAATTCTCTAATGAATGTGGATTTCTTGTAAGAATGCGTTCTATTTGTTTATCTTTATCAATATCTAATAATATTTTTAAATCTACTTTTTCATTTCTAAATAGATAAAAACTATATGATCCTTCAATAATAGTGATAGGTTTATAGGATATTTTTATTGGTTCATTGAGTTGTTGTGTGGCACATGAAAAGCTTTGATATATGTAATCTTGATGATTGATAAGTGGTTGAATAATTTCTTTATAAAATCTATCCTTATCTATATTACCAGCTATTTCATTTGTCCAACTGTCACTTCTTTTATCAACAGGTAAATAAAAATCATCCATATGAATCACATCACAATCTAACTTATCAGCTAGCTGTGCTGCTAAAACAGTTTTACCCGATAAACAGCGTCCATCAATAAGGATAATCATTGGTGAAGTTATACTATTTAAAATAAACTCTAACATACCTATCCTTCAAAATGAGATGCTACATCCTGTAAATAATCAATAATCGTTAAATGTTGAGGACATACACCTTCACATTGACCACATTGGATACAATCACTGGCTTTACCAAATGTTTTAGTTAAATTCGCATAGTATTCACCTTGAGGTGTCCAGCCTTTTGTTTCTACTTCTTGTAAATCTGCATTATATAATGAGAAATATTTAGGAATATTAATATTCATTGGACAACCCTCAGTACAATATGAACAACCTGTGCAAGGTACAGTAATATTCGCATTAATAGCTTCTACAGCTTCATCAATGAGTTTATATTCATCTTCATTTAAAGGAACAAAGTCCTGCATATAACTCGTATTATCTAAAAGTTGATCCATATTACTCATACCACTTAAAACTAACTTCACATTATCTAAACTTGCCGCAAAACGAATAGCCCAAGATGGTATAGATGCATCTGGATGATATGCTTTCATTTTATTTTCCATAGCTTCTGGAATTTGTGCTAAAGTTCCACCTTTAACAGGTTCCATAACAATCACAGGCTTATTATGTTTGCAAGCCACTTCATAACATTTTCTTGATTGAACACCTGCACTATTCCAATCTAAATAGTTGATTTGAAGTTGTACAACTTCAAATTCAGGATGTTCACTTAAAACTTTATCTAATAATTCAGGTCCATCATGGAATGAAAAACCAATATGTTTAACTAAACCTGACTCTTTCTTTTGGATTAACCAATTAAAGCAATCTAATTCCTCATAAACTTCAATACTATGAGAATTAATATCATGAATAAAATAATAATCAAAATAATCTACGCCAGTTTTCCTCATTTGTTCATTAAATATCTTATCACGATCTTCCTTAGTTTTAATAAAACCATGATGTAACTTTGTTGTAAGTGTAAAGCTATCTCTTGGATGTCTATCCACCAAACAAGCTTTAACAGCTTCTTCACTCTTAAATTTACAATACATCCAAGCTGTATCAAAATATGTAAAACCTCTTTCTAAAAATGTGTCTACCATTTTATTCAATTCTTCAAAATCAACATTGCCAGCATCGTTTTCATCTTTTAATGGTAAACGCATTAACCCAAATCCTAATTTTTTAGACATACTTTTCCCTCCTTCGTAAATATTTTATAAGCTTATTGATTATTCGTCAATAATAAAATAATATCATTTCATCTTCTTTATATAATTATCGATTTTCTCTGTTAAACTTAAATTCAAACGATTAAAAACAAGAAAAACAATAACTATAAATATAACCATAATAATTCTCATATGTTTTTCCTCCTCGTACAATTTGTAATCAACTAATATATTTACTAATTTCGTTAGCTATTATATTATAATTTACAGGATTTGTCAAATACTTGACAAATATCAAAAATTTGTTTTATAATCATAAAAAATAGATTGGGGATGAAAATATGGATTATGAAGCACTCGCACGAGAATTTATTGATTTAAGAAGCGCCTCTCAATCAATTCGCATTGAACGCGAAACAGCTAAAATGATGAAAGGCGAATTATTCGTACTCATGTATTTACGTAAGTATAATGGTGTTGCTTATCCTAAAGATTTAAGTAAAGCTATGGCTGCCACAACAGCTAGAGTTGCAGTTGTCCTTAATCATTTAGAGGCTAAAAAGCTTATTACACGCCAAAATGATCCAAATGATTCCAGACAAACAATTATTAACATTACTGATAGTGGCCAAGCTGAAATAGAAGCAGCATTAAAAAAAATACTTAGCCATGTTACTCGCTTTTTTGAAGCTTTGGGTGAAGAAGATGCTAAAGAATATTTACGCTTGCAAAAGAAAATAGCCCAAATTGAAGACCAAATGTTATAAAAAACGTAGCCCTCTATGCTACGTTTTCTTTTATAACATTTTTGTCTAATCATTTTATATAAAGAATTCTTTATAACCTTTTCAAGTGTGTTTCTTGACGACTTATATCTATGTAGTAATGGTATTCCCGTTTTGTCCAAATATCGAAAAGAATATACTATCATTATGAGGGGAAAAGGCGCTTGATGCGCCTTTGCTGTAACTTGATGCGAGGCAAGTTACTTAGCCAAATAGGCTATTAAAGAGGAGTCTAAAATAGAGGCAAGCCCTCTTCAAAAGGAGAATCTCAAAACAAATCAACAAAATTGTTATATCAATAAAAGACAAAAAATGTCTTTTATTAAGTAAAATTTTATCAAAATGTTTAGTAAACGTCAAGTAATGATTGTCAATTTATGACGATTTATTGCTTTACAATTTTATAATATGTTCTTGCTGTTATACTATAAGTAATAGCATATATAGCTATTAAAATAATGGCTACAATCAAGGTATAATAAAGCATTGTCGATGTTGTTGTAACCACTAAATATTGAAACATCAGCTTAATCATTCTAAAAGCAAAAGCCATATGAATCATCGCCACTACTAGAGGTAAAAAGAAGAAAATCAATACTTGTGATGATATACATTGTTTGACTTCTTGGAGACTCATACCAACATTTTGCATAATTTCATAGCGTTCTCTATCTTCGTAACCTTCTGATAATTGTTTATAGTACATCATGATAATTGCTGCTAATAAGAATAAGATACCTAAAAATACACCTAAAAATAATACGGAACCATAAACCTCTTGTAAAAGATTTCTAAATGCACCTTGAGAATCATAATTATATGATAGATGTGTATAATGGCTTGCATATTCATCTATAAGATTATCTATTAATGGATATATATCATCATTGCTTTTATCATAATCAATGAAAAAAAAGTATTTTGTACTATCTAAATTATAAGCTGCTTCTTCTTTGATTGTATTATTATAATATATTGACAATGATACTTGACGTATTTGGTTTTCATCACTAAATACAAGCCATAATGCATCATCATTTATACCATAGTTTTCATTTTTTATTGGTAGTAGATGTTTTTGAGTAAAGGTTGATTGAACAACATATTCTAATTCATCTTGTCCAAATGTTAAAATATCATAGTTATCTAAATAATTGGAGCTAACTAATATTTCGTTATCTTCTAATACTATACTTTCGTGATAAGTTTGATTATAATCATCTACAGTCATAAAATAAGTATCCACAGTTGTAGAATCATTTAAAGAGTTATAATAATCTACAACTTTATTGGAAGAAGTACTTAATGTAGCTATGCCATATATAGGAATATTGATCATATCATAATCTATATCATTATCTATTAATAATTGTTCAATTTGATTATACAATTGATTCATATCACTTTCATCAAATTCACGTTCATTTATTCCAACATCCTGAAAACTTGCACTATAACTACTATCACTATAAGCCATTACTGTTTCCTCGATACCTAAATAAAGTGTAACGGTACTTGAAAATATGACTAATATACATGTACATAGTAAACAAATGGAAGCAAGTCCTACAGCATTTTGTTTCATACGATATAAAAGTTGAGAAACAGAAACAAAGTGTTTGGTTTGATAGTAATAATGACGATTGTTTTTTAAGAGTTTCAATAGTGCTATTGATCCTGATGTAAACAAACAATATGTTCCTATCATAACTAGAATAACAGCGCCAAAAAATAATGCAATTGCTATACCTGGATCTTCAATTGTTTGGGCTAAAATATAACCAGCTGATAAAGTAATAATACCAATAATAAGTATCAACCATTTAACTTTTGGTTCCTTTTCTCCTGTTTGTCCACCTCTTAATAGTTCTATAGGATGAGATAATCTAATTTGCAAGGCATTAAACAAATAAGCCAATAAAAATAATGGTATAAATATCAAACATGTATTTAAAACATTAGAGGCATCAAAACTTAACGTAAAATCTGTAGAAAAATGAACTAGTTTTATAAATATCAAAAAGATCAAACGATTAAATAATAGTCCATAAATAATCCCTAAAACAATGGAAACCATCATTATAAACAATGATTCAAACAATAACACAAGCATCACATGATACTTTTCCATACCTAATATATTATACAAAGCAAATTCTTTTTTTCGACGTTTTAGAATAAAACTATTCATATAAAACAAAAATATAACCGAAAATATACCTACAACATAAACCCCATAATCTAATATAAGCTGTGTTGTTGTCCCTCCTGCTTTCATAGATTCTATAGCTTCATCATTAGATAAGCTATACATCAAGTAATACATCATCACCATAAAAGCAGATGTTAAAATGTAAGGTATGTAGATTTGACTATTTTTCTTAATATTAGATAAAGCAAGTCGAGGATAAAATAATGTTTTCATCTTAAATCATCCCTTCCACTAGCAAGTAATGTTAGAGTATCAGAGATACTTTGATACATTTGACTACTACTTTGATCACCTTTATAAATCTGATGAAAAATGGTACCATCTTTAATAAACATGACACGTTTAGCATAACTGGCTGCTTGAACACTATGAGTAACCATAAGAATAGTTTGACCTTCTTGATTCATTTGTTTAAATATTTCTAGTAATTGAGTCGAGGATGCCGAATCCAAGGCACCAGTTGGTTCATCTGCTAATAATAGCTTGGGATGCGTAATGAGTGCTCTAGCGACCGCAATTCTTTGTTTTTGGCCACCTGAGACTTCATAAGGATATTGTTCTAGAATGTTTTCGATGCCTAGTTTTGGTGCTAATTCCTTAATTTTTTGATTCATATAAGGGTAAGGTTCTTTAGATAATACTAAAGGTAAAAGAATATTATCTTTATTAGAAAATGTATCTAATAAATTGAAATCCTGAAACACAAAACCTAGATTTTCTCTTCTAAACTGCGATATCTTTTTATCACCAATCTGTGTTATATCTTCACCATCCAATAACACTTCACCACTGGTTGGTTTATCCAAAGCTGCTAAAATATTCAACAAAGTTGTTTTTCCACTACCAGATTCACCCATAATCGCTACATATTCACCTTCATCAATAGAAAATGTAACATGAGATAAGGCTTTTACCTGTTGTGTAGAAAAACGTGTTGCATAAATCTTCTTTAAATTTTTCACTTCTAATAATGTCATATTAATCCCTCCTGACACTATTGATGATACAAAAAAAGAGAAATATGAGCCATCGAATCATCTTACAATTTCTCTTTATTTCTTACAAATATGAAAGATTACTCTACTTTAAGTGTTTCCACATGAAAATCAATCATGACTGTGGTACCTTTCCCAACCATTGATTCAATAGAAATAGATAATCCCAATGCATCAATAATCTTCTTACATAAATATAAACCTATTCCACTTGCTTTTTTATCTAATCTGCCATTATAACCTGTATAACCTTTTTCAAATACACGTGGTAAATCCTCTTCTTTGATTCCTATTCCACTATCTTCAATATATAATACTTCATCTTTAACATAAATATGGATAAAACCTTGTTTAGTATACTTTAATGCATTGCTTAATATTTGTTCAATCACAAATGAAATCCATTTTTCATCTGATAGTATTTCTAAATCTATCGGTTCTAATTGTAATTGGATTTTCTTTTGGATGAAGAAAGTTGCATTTTTCTTAATAATATCATTAATAATGGATGATAAGCTTAAGTGTTTGATGGATAGATCAGAAGCCATGTGATCACTTTTTAAATAATATAAGACCATATCCACATATTGTTCGATGCGTAATAATTGTAGCATCATATCTGAATTATTATTCGTTTGAATGAGTAATCTTAATGCTGATATAGGCATTTTAATTTGATGAATCCATAGTGTATAATAATCAATTTGATCTTGATAGTGTTTGTTTTGATTACTAATAAGTGTTTGATTAATAGTATTTGTTTGTAGGATAATTTGTTGGTAGAGATGTTCTATTGGTAATGTTGTGTCTGGTAATTCGCTAACATGATCGAGTGTTAAGATATATTGTAATTGCTTTTCTTTTTGATGATAATGATAAAAATCCCATACAAAATATATCACTAATATACCTAATACCAGCATTGTCGCATAAAGTATAACTGATGTATCAATATTGTATAAGAAAAAAACTATCCAAAATATTAATA